>CAZUEI010000262.1:1580-3501 GCA_964618985.1 uncultured Chloracidobacterium sp. | reverse complement strand
GTCGATCGGCATCGGGCCGTAAACAACAACTCGCAGGATGCCAGGTTCTTTGGCGTTGGTAACAACATAAAGCCCACGGCTGACCGTTCCCGACACATCGACCGCATCAGGCAATGGCTGTATCACCGAAGGATCGTACCTAAGCTCAAATTCATAAGAGACGATCCCTTTATTCGCCGCTCCCTGAACACTAACCGGAATAACGACCTCTTTATCAGCCGGTGTGACGAGACTTGGAATATCAACGGTTACGCCTCTTACCGGGCCATTGTTTACAGGCCTAGCACCGGTATTCTGCCAATTTCCGGAAACATCGCCGATCAGCAGACCGGTGTAGTCCTGGCCGGTAATGCTGCCGTCGAAGGTTGGATATGTCCTGTTAGTCGGGGTCGTTCCTATAGGAAACGGAATATTTGGAATCGTAAAAAACTTCCAGGTTCCTGTTTGCCCGAACGGCGGAATGTTGGCGACGTATCGTGCAATTTGTGCTGCGTCGAATGATTGTATCTGACTATTTCCGGTGACATCAGCCGCGACCAAAGCGTTACCGGTCAAGAGCGAGATGCCCGAAACATGCACAGCGACACGGGCAGCGTCGAAAGAGTTGATGGCACTGTCGAAAGCGAATGGCTTGGAAGGTGTGACCGTGTATGGTCCCGGCCCAAACAGATTAAGCACATATTGTCCGGCTGTCGGCCCGGGCGCACCGGTTGTTGTGATGACTGTTGCCTGACCGGAGGTCGTCATCGTCACATTCGAAACAAACCGCGGCGGCGTCGGAACACCTTGCGCATTGCCATACCTAACGGTCCCCTCGAGCGTAAATGGTGCGCATGCCGCAAGGCGGATCGAGACGTTGTCCGAACCATCGTTAGCCGTGACAAAGTCCTGAATGCCGTCGCCGTTAAGATCTCCGATCGCGACCGCCAGAGGCGTAGTGCCCACATTAACCTCGGAATAACTAGGGGATGTAAATCCGCCGCTGCCGTTTCCAAAACGGAGGGAAATGGTTGATGCGGCAGAGCCGGCTGTGGCGAAGTCCTGGTCCCCGTCGTTATTGAAGTCGCCGATCGCTACCGTTTGAGGAGCGCCGCCAACCGTTACCAGAGGAGCGGCCGGGGGAGCAAATCCACCACTTCCATTACCCAAACCGATCGACACGCTATTTGAATTAAAATTAGCAGCGGCAAAATCCTGCTTGCCATCGCCGTTAAAATCACCGATCGCTACCGATCTGGGATTATTGCCAAAGCCAAGCTCAACTTCACCCTGGAGCGGCGACAGGAATCCACCGGTGCCGTCTCCCAAACGGATCGAAACATTTGACGAAACCGAGTTGGCAGTTGCGAAATCCTGCTTGCCGTCGTTATTAAAATCAGCGATCGCTATCGAGCGCGGACTGCCATCGACTCCAACTGAAGGCATTGCCGCGGGAGCAAATCCGCCGTTGCCGTCGCCCAATCGTATCGATACGCTTACGGAAGCCGAGTCGGCAGTCGCAAAATCGGCCAGCCCATCACCGTTGAAATCTGCGATCGCTATCGAATACGGGCCCTTGTCAACCTGCACCTCGGGCACGGCGGGCGACGTAAATCCACCGCTGCCGTCGCCCAGACGGATCGAGACATAGCCTAACGCAAAACCGGTGGTCGCAATATCCTGCTTTCCGTCATTATTAAAGTCCGCAACGGCAACCGATCTCGGGAAAGCACCGACCGCAACTTCCGGCACCGCGGGCGACGTAAATCCACCGCTGCCGTCTCCCAAACGGATCGAAACATTGGACGAAATGTAATTGGCCGCGGCAACGTCCTGTATCCCATCATTATTGAAATCTCCGATTGCGATCGAGCGTGGAGAATCGTTAACGCCAACCTCAGGCACAGCAGGCGACATGATCCCCGGAATTCCGAGGCAGCCG
>CAZUEI010000262.1:0-1480 GCA_964618985.1 uncultured Chloracidobacterium sp. | reverse complement strand
CTGGCGGACGGCGTGCTTGTTGCGGTATTTGTCGGCGTAAAAGTCGGCGTATTAGTCGGCGTGTCAGTCGCAGTGTTTGAAGGTGTAAATGTCGGCGTCTGAGTCGCAGTGTTCGTCGAGGTCGGAGTTGGTCCTGCAACAGTAAAGCTTCCGTTCGTTAGGGTCGCTGCCGGATCACCCTCATTAAATGCAAATCCCGGATGAAAGGTCATATTCGGATCCGTATAATCCTCAAAGGCTAATGGTGTGAACTGTCCCCCGAGTGTGCCCACAACGTTGAACTTCAGATTGATAAGCGTCCCGGAACCGGACAAAAATGTCGATTGAAAGGCCGAGATGATGAGGTTTCCCGGAAAAGTGGCATTCGGCGTGACAAGCATAGTGCTGCTTAACGTTCCGGCAGTATCGTAGGGGACCGCTGCGGGCGCCAAAATAGCCGGATCGTATGTGAGATTACAGTCAAACGAATTTACGTTCAGGCCGGTTATGTCTCCGATGGTTACCGGGATAGTAACAACGTCGCCCGGCGAGGCGCTCGCCACCGGCAGCGAAACAGGCACCCCACCGATAGACAGTGCAACGGGAGCGCTCTGTAAACCAAAGAACTCGCTAACCTGACCAGCGAAAACTGAACTCGTCTCGTCAGCCGAGCTTGCAGATGCGGTTAGTTTTGAGCAATAAAATATGGCAATGATGGCCAGAACAATAAAAAACGAATAATGTATTTTCCTCATTTTCATTCCTCTCCAGAAAGTGCGTAAACAGGCGTTCATGTTAAACGGCCACGGAAAACATAGGCCGAAAGATTAGTCAAATGTATCGTTAACTTGATCTATACGGATCTACCAGGAATCGTCGGATTTGAGGTAAGCATACGCCTGAAACGCATGGTGCGCAAGGCGCGCACATAAGTAAGGGCGGTATACTCATCGTTGAATCTACCACCCTTACTTACGTGCATGCCATGCGCATTTTAAAACAGTTCGACCTGTCCATCGGCCACAGTCACACGCAGATCGCCCTCGTTGAACATTATTCGTTCCCACGTAAGTGGTGATATTGAACCTGGCGTTCCAACCTCAGTGAATCTGAGATTCAGCAGAACGCCGTTCTCGTCGATCGGCATCCCCCCGTAAACGACGACTCTCAACAGTCCGGGCTCGCGCGGATTTACAACCACCCTAAGCCCGCGGCTTACGGTTCCCTTCACATCGACCGGTTCAGTCATTGGCTGGATCACGGCGGGATCGTATCTGAGATCGAACTCATAAGAGATGATCTCTTTATCAGCCGCTCCCTGTATGCTGACTGGAATGATGATCTCTTTGTCCGTCGGGGCTGTCATTTGCGGTAGTTCGACAGCAATGTTCCTTTCTGGCCCACTGCCCACTGCCAACTGCCTACCGCCTACTGGCCTCGGATGATTCGCTGGATTCCAGTTGCCCGAAACCTCGCCAACCAGAATGGCTACATAATCCTC
>CAZUEI010000261.1:0-3523 GCA_964618985.1 uncultured Chloracidobacterium sp. | reverse complement strand
GCCCGTGGCCGCCGGTGCCGATGAAAGGGTTGACCCAGCGGGTGAAGTCGCGCGTCTGGGCCGACACCGTAGGCAGCAGGCTGTAGGCAGTGAGCAGTAAAAACAAACCGCCGACACATAATAGCTTTTTAGGGAATTTGTTCAACGGTATATTATTATCAAATCAATACCCGGAAAACCACGTCATATTAGGAAAGTTGCGTCATATCGAGAAAGTTGCGTCATATTGGGAAAGTTGGTATTTCAATTTGTCTCCAAATGCGCTAGGTTGATGCGGGATCGTCCGTTTGGCGGACATATTGCTCTTTGACAACCTATTTCAAGATCATCGGGTGAAAGTGTTAACTTTTTTCAGCATGATGCCACTGAGACAAAGTGAGACAAAAAAAGTTTTTTTAAAATTCGCTGGACAAGGCTATTTTGTCGATGTAACCCTATTTGTATCAGCACCTTACCTTGTCCACGCCGATGTGTGGACAAGGCATGGACAAGCGGACAAAAAAAACGCTGGGACAGTGGGACACTTTGATGGGACACTCAATAGAATCAACAACTTAGCCTGTCCCACACGGTTTGGGACACTTGGGACACGCGGGACGCTTGGGACACGTGGGACAGCTGGGACACGTGGGACAGTAAACCGGAGACAAAAAAAGGCCGCTGAAAACTAGGTTTCAACAGCCTCTGCTTCTTATTGACTCCGTTTCTAGACGCGAGCCGGTTGTTTTCGCGCTTTTCCGTTGAGGACCACGTCGTCGAACTGCTCCTCTTCGGTCGAGCCCGACAATGCCATTGTTGACGAAACGCCGCCGGCGATCACCTGCGTGAGGGCGTCGAAATAGCCCGTGCCGACAAACGCCTGGTGTTTTGTCGCTCGATAACCGCTTATCTCCGAGGCGAATTCCAGGTCCTGCAATTCGGCGTAGGCTGACATCTGGCGTTCGCGGTAGCCGGTGGCGAGCTCGAACATCGCGTGGTTGAGCGAGTGAAAACCGGCCAGCGTGATGAACTGGAATTTGTAGCCCATCGCGCCCAGTTCTCTCTGGAATTTTGCGATCGTTTCGTCGTCAAGTTTTTTCTTCCAGTTGAACGACGGCGAGCAGTTGTAGGCCAGCATCTTGCCCGGATATTTTGCGTGGATCGCCTCGGCAAATTGGCGTGCTTCGTCAAGGTCGGGATGCGATGTCTCGCACCAAACGAGATCGGCATACGGCGCATAGGCAAGCCCGCGTGAGATCGCCTGCTCGATGCCAGCGTTAACGCGGAAAAAGCCTTCCACGGTTCTCTCGCCTGTGCAGAACGGCTTGTCGTTATCGTCGATGTCCGATGTCAGCAGATTGGCTCCGTTCGCGTCGGTTCGAGCTACAACGATCGTCGGCACACCGCACACATCAGCAGCAAGCCGAGCCGCAATAAGTTTCTGAACAGCTTCGCCTGTCGGCACGAGAACCTTGCCGCCCATGTGGCCGCACTTTTTCGCCGAGGATAATTGATCTTCGAAATGAACGCCCGCCGCGCCTGCTTCGATCATTGATCTCATCAACTCAAAGGCATTCAGATTGCCGCCAAATCCGGCTTCGGCATCGGCGACGATCGGGGCGAACCAGTTGATGCCATTCTTCCCTTCGGTCGAATAGATCTGATCGGTGCGCTGCAGCGAATTGTTGATCTTTTTGACAAGTTCGGGAACACTGTTCGACGGATAAAGGCTCTGATCGGGATATGTTTGTCCGACGGTATTTGCGTCCGCTGCAACCTGCCAACCGCTGCAATATATCGCCTGCAATCCGGCCTGCACCTGCTGCACGGCCTGTCCGCCGGTCATCGCTCCGAGAGCATTGACGAAATCGGTGGTCTTCATCGAATTCCAGAGGCGTTCAGCGCCTAGTTTCGCAAGCGTGTATTCGATCGTCACCGAACCGCGAAGTTTCAGGACATCCTCAGCGGTGTAATTGCGAACTACGCCTTCCCACCGCGGGTTTGTCGCCCAATCCTGTTCCATTGCCTTTATCTGTTCTTTGTGTTTCATATTTCCCTCCGGGATTGATTGTTCTTTGATATTTCTGATCTCAAATCTAAGATTTTTTATTCAGCTCGGATCGAATTCTTCATTGAGGATCATTTCCTCGCTGATGCGGCGAGCCTCCGTATAAAGCTCCTTGTCAGTTTCTTGGTCCGTCGCGCTCAGTATCTTTGCAAGTTCCTCGTCAAAGATCCTGCTTATAAGTTCCGGCGTGTGTTCGACTGCCGCATTGCCATCCATGATCCTCACGGTTTCGCGATGCTTCATCCGCTGAGCGATCATCAGGCGGTAGATCCTGTCAGTTGCGAGGTCTTCCATATATCCGTCGAGCAGCGACGCTCCTTTGCCGCTCAATACACCATGGCGATATCGGATCACTGTCTTAGCAGCGGCTCGTGTTCCGTCCAGGGTGTGCTTGCCAACGCCCGTAGGCAAGGGCCGCAAATCGGGGATCGGCGATTGCCCTTCAAATCGAATAAAATCCTGATTCGGATCAGGAAACTGCTCAACCGCGATCGCGTTTTGATCGGGATGTCCCGTCCAGGCGCCGTCCATGCCAACGCTTGCTTCGTTACGTTTGTCGGCTTCGAGAGTCTTTAGCGCCCGCTCGTTGAGTTCAGCGTCCTGCCGGTTTGGAAACAAAGCCGTCATGCCGCCGATCGCAAGAATTCCGCGTTTATGGCAAACCTCGACAAGAAGTCCGCGCAGATTTTGAAAGAAAGGCACGTCAGATGGGATCGTATTCCTGTCAGGCAAAACCCAATTCGGATCGTGCAAATTGAAATGGATAAGGCTGGCCATGTAATCCCAACGACCGAGGTTTAGACCAACGATATAGTCTCGTAAATTGTAGATAAATTCTTCGGTCTGAAAGGCGAGCGGGTGAGCCTCGACCAAGGCCATGCATTTGATATAGCCTTTTTCCCAACCTAGTTTTGCTTCGAGCGTTTGAAACAGATCACGCCAGAACAGCGCTTCTTCGGCTGATTCCGATTTCGGAATGTAGAAGCAAAGATTGTGTTTTAGCTTCGAGCGGTCAATGCCGAACGCGATCCTTGCAGCATCGAAAACGGAGGCCGACATTAGTTCGTCGTCGAAAATTCCCGCTTGTTTCAAGTGCAGTCCGCGAACGCGAATCCAGATAACGGTCGAGCTTTCATTGATCGCAACCTCGTACTCGCGTTTCTTGTCAAAATAGGTCAGCTCGCTATGCAGCGCGGTTAGAGAATTTGCAGTACCGCTCTCAAGGTTTTCCCAGGTGTTCGCCATCGAATCTTCGAGGTCGATCATTACGCCGGGCGCACCGGAATTGAGCATTTTGACGACAAGTTCCGCATCATCTGCCGGCCCGGTCATTTGGTTGCGCTGGTCTGAACAAAAGTCGGGAATGGTAATCCGCCAATCGCCCTGCGTTGCTTCGGAAGGGGCAAGATAAGTAGGCAAATTGCCGTTGTGGGCTTCGGCTAAAACCTGACGCCTTCTTTTGACTAATTCCTGTTG
>CAZUEI010000260.1:0-3525 GCA_964618985.1 uncultured Chloracidobacterium sp. | reverse complement strand
GATCTGAACGGTAAGCCTTCAAACAGCTTTCCGTACAGCCAGCCGAGAACGATCGCGAGTGCGGCAGAGATCGCAAACGGAATTATGAACAAATAGATGCTGGATGATTTTTCGCCGAGAGCAGGCTTGAATACGGCCATCGCGCCGAAAATAAAGAGAGCAGCCAAAAGAACGAACGTGATCAAAAAGATCGCCGCACGCCATCCACTGCGTAGCTGACCGTTCTCGTTAAGTAATATGTTTTTCATTAACGCGGAACTGGCCGCCCGTTGACGTAGGCGGTTCTGACATTCTAACGGAATGCGTCTGCGTGTTAAACTTGCACTCGTGGAAAGAGATTCTGCAAAGATAAAGCGCCGCAAGACGCCTTGGGTTGTCGGGACGCTGATGGTCGCCTCGTTGGCGACGCTTGTCATCTTGCAATCGACGAATCTTTGGAAGCAATTCACGATAGATTCATCGAGCGATCTGATATTGCTCTATACGCTTTCGTCGTTGAATTTTATCGCGTTCGTCATTTTCGGGTTTATCTTCCTGCGGAGCATTATCAAGCTAGCGCGAGAGCGGCGGACATTTGAACTTGGCGCGCAAATCAAGACGCGCTTGCTCATATATTTCTTTGCTGTCAGCCTGCTTCCTATCATTGCGATGGCGGCGTTCTCGTATCTGTTCATGAATAGAGCGCTCGATCGCTGGTTCTCGCAGATTCCGCAAAGCGTTATTCAACAAGCGCGAAACCTTGAACAGCCGTCGATCAACAACTCGCTCGCCGAGCTTGACCGCCTCGGAAGGGAACAGCAGACCATTCGCCGCATTGCGCTGTTAACACTTGGTGTTTTGACGTTCCTGTTGATATTTGCCTCGTCGTGGATCGCGTTTTATGTTGCGCGTGGGCTAACCACGCCAATCAAAGCCCTGGCAGAAGGTGCGGATGAAATTGCTCGGGGCAATCTCGGCCATCGCGTCGATGTTCTCGCTGAGGATGAGCTTGCCATTCTGGTAAGTGCATTTAATGACATGTCCGCCAAACTTGAGGCAAATGCGGTCGAACTCGCCCAGCGGCAAAAGTATATCGAAACGGTCCTTGAGACGCTTCCGACGGGCGTTATTTCTTTTGATAACGATGGCAGCGTAAGCACGATCAATGGAGCGGCGTTCAAAATCCTGCAACTCAACGAAGGGGACATTTCCGGAGCGCAAGTCGGGCAGATGATCAGAGATGAAAATGTCGATATTTTCGAACGGCTTCTTTCGCGCGCCCGCCGTGTCGGACATGCGTCTGATCAAACGTCGCTCAAAGGGAAAGACACGAATGGCGACGCTGGACGCGAAAATGAACTTACGGTTGCTCTTACCGCGGCCAAGCTTCCATCGGATAGCGGCGTTGTTTTGGTCATCGAAGATCTGTCGGAGCTGATCTCGGCCCAACGTGCGTCTGCTTGGCAGGAGGTCGCCCGCCGCATGGCACACGAGATCAAAAATCCGCTGACGCCGATACAGCTTTCTGCCGAGCGACTTGCAAAACGGTTTGCCAAAACCGGGCACACCGACAACGGTAGCGGAAAACGCGTTGACGACAAAGGGCCGATCGGCGATGTCGTACACGAAAGCACGGCGACGATCCTTCGCGAGGTTACCTCGCTCAAGATGCTGGTTGACGAGTTTTCGAGTTTTGCGCGTCTCCCCGAAGCGAAGTTGGAGCAAGGCGATCTCAATGACGTGATCGTTCAGGCTGTTTCTGTTTGTGACGGACGATTTGCGAATATCGACATTGAGCTTGCCGATGGGCTGCCGCAAGTTTTTCTCGACCCGGAACAGATGAAGCGCGTTTTTGTAAACCTTCTTCAAAATGCCATCGAAGCGTTTGACGACGCGGGCGAAGATCGGCGGATCTGGATAACTACACGTTATGATGCGGCGCGCGATCTGGTAATCGCAGAGGTTTCCGACAATGGCAAAGGGATCGCTCCCGTTGACCTGCAGAAGCTTTTTCAGCCATATTTTTCGACAAAGGGACGCGGAACTGGCCTCGGGCTTGCAATAGTAAATCGCATAATTACCGAACATCGCGGGCGAATAAAGGCTGTTGCGAATCACCAGAAAGGAGCAAAATTCATTATTGAATTGTCTGTAAACGTATAGATGCAAAATTCGATCCTTATAGTTGATGATGAGCCGGGAATTCGCGACACACTGCGCGGCGTGCTTGAGGACGAAGGCTTTACCGTTTCGGCAGTCGCAACCGGAGAAGAATGTCTCGATGCTGCGCGTAACAGTAATTTCGCGTGCATACTGCTCGACATTTGGCTCGGTGACGGCATAGACGGGCTTGAAACTCTGCAAAAATTGAAAGAAGAAGGAAATGATGCAGCGGTCGTGATGATCTCAGGTCACGGCAATATCGAAACAGCTGTTCGCTCGACAAAGCTCGGTGCGTTCGATTTTATCGAAAAACCTTTGAGTTTGGAACGAACGGTTGTCACAGTAAAAAATGCCGTTCGGCAAAGGCAGCTTGAATTCACGAATGAGCAGCTTCAGTCGGAACTGGCTGAGCAATATGTGATGGTCGGTGAATCGGTGGCGATGCGGGCGCTCCGCAAACAGATCGCGATCGTTGCTCCGACTGACGGCCGCGTTTTGATCTCAGGCGAGAGCGGGACCGGCAAGGAACTTGTCGCACGGGCCATTCACGCTCAATCAAAACGAAAGAACGCGCCGTTTGTTGAGATCAATTCCGCCGCGATACCTGAAGAGCTTGTCGAATCGGAGCTTTTCGGCCATGCAAAAGGCTCGTTTTCGGGAGCAACGCGTGAAAAAAAAGGTAAGTTTGAGATAGCTGACGGAGCGACGCTTTTTTTGGATGAGATTGGCGATATGTCGCCGCGCGTGCAGGCAAAAATGCTTCGTGTGCTCGAAGAGCAGCGGTTTGAACCTGTCGGTAGCAATGCTCCTGTTTCAGTTGATGTCCGTGTCGTTTCGGCGACCAATAAACCGCTTGACAGCTTGATCGACAACGGCAATTTCCGCTCCGACTTATTCTACAGGCTGAATGTTATCCCATTTCAGGTGCCACCTCTCCGCGAACGGCTAGAGGATGTGCCGCTGCTTGCCGAACATTTTAATCAGAGATTTTCGCGTGAATACGGAAGGCTGCCGAAACATTTTGCCGAAGATGCGATAGATGCACTGCAGGGATATGATTGGTTCGGCAATGTTCGCGAACTAAAAAACACTATCGAACGGATAGTCATAATGAACGCGAAAGAGAAAGTTACCGCGGATGATCTGCCTGAAATGGATATTAACGATGCCACCCCTGCGTCGAGTTTTCGCTTTCCGACATTTAAGGACGCGACCGATGCCTACCAACGCGAATTCATTCAGCACAAACTCGCCGAGTTCGACAACAACGTTGCCAAAGCCGCCGAAGAAATGGGCGTTGATCGGAGCCACCTTTACCGGCGCATGCGTAATTTAGGGATAAAGGGAAAATAAATGGTACACCCGGCATGATTCGAACATGCG
>CAZUEI010000259.1:0-3537 GCA_964618985.1 uncultured Chloracidobacterium sp. | reverse complement strand
GGGTTTTTGAGAAATGCCTGCAGAAATTGGAGGTTTTCTTTCATGCCAAAGCCTAAGATGTTACAACAGTGTTATCGAATGCCATTTTATAATCACAATCCACGTTTTGGCAATAGCGGACGGTGCAACCTTTTTCGCCATTGACCAGCCTATACAAATATACGGCGTCGCATCGGGGATAGTTCGACCGTTTCCATCACCTACGCCTTCTTATTAGTGGTTTTCCGGGCAGGTGCCTTTTTCCCCGCAGTCTTAGTCTTTTTTGTAAACGCTCCCGGCAACTCGGCTTCTATTATGGTTTTTACCTGCTCCAATGTCAGAGCTGCGGCATCTTCAGCAGTGGCGCGTGTGCCGTTAGCTTGTTTAGGAACAGATATTATCTTTTTGCCAAACTTGATGACAGGGCCCCAACGGGCATTCTCAACCGATATTTTTTCATCCTCCCAGCGTTGTATGTAGCGATTCGCTTCCTTTTCGCGTTTTGCCTCGATCAACTCGTTCATCTCAGACTGGGTCAGATGGTCAAAGTTATAACGGCGCGGCACGTTGATGAACATTCCATCCCATTTGATAAACGGCCCGAAGCGTCCCGTTCCCTTTGTGATCGGTTTCCCGTCAAATTCACCTACGGGAGCATCGGCGATCTGCTTGGCTTTTATGTATTCGATCGCTTTTTCCGTGTCCACGGTGGCGAGGTCGGTGCCGCGTGGTATGGAGATAAATTCATCGCCCCATTTTACATACGGGCCGTATCGGCCAATGCCTGCTGACAAATCTTTGCCATCATACGTGCCCATTGCACTCTGCAATTTGAAAAGGGCCATGGCCTCTTCAAACGTAATAGTTTCAATGCTTTGTCCAGGAGGAATACTGGCAAATCGCGGTTTCTCTTCTTCAAGGGCACTGCCGATTTGTATGATCGGACCATAACGAGCCATGCGGGCAACCACCTCTTTCCCGCTTTCGGGGTCGGTGCCTAATACTCGTTCAGCTTTTACCCGCTCTGCACCTTCGATCGTTCTGTCGACATCTTTCTTGAACGGTTCATAAAACTCGTCGAGCATTTTGTTCCATTCCAGCTTTCCGTCGGCGACTTCATCAAACTCTTCCTCGATCCTGGCGGTGAAGCCGTAATCCATGACGTCGTTGAAATACTGTTTCAGAAAGTCTGTCACAACCAATCCCAAGTCTGTCGGGAACAGTTTTGCTTTTTCAGCTCCCGTATTTTCAGAAAGTTCTCTTTTACTGATGGAGTCATCTTTTAATATTAATATCCTGAAAGCTCTTGCCGTACCTTCTTTCCCCCTCTTTTCGACGTAGCCTCGTTTAAGGATCGTCGAAATTGTCGGTGCATAGGTGGACGGGCGGCCGATGCCTAGTTCTTCCAGTTTTTTTACCAATGATGCCTCGGTGTATCTCGGCTGTGGACGACTGAACCGTTCCGTTGCCCTGAGTTCGACCAGCGGTAATGATTTCCCGACCGTCATCGCCGGCAGCAAGCCCTCGGCCGCATCTTCCGGTTCGTCCTCATCTTTATCTTCCCGATAGACTTTGAGAAATCCATCAAACAACAACACCTCGCCTGTTGCCGTTAATTCTTCTTTATTCGTTGAGATCTCAATTTTGACCGTCGTTTTCTCAAGTTCCGCGTCGGCCATCTGCGAGGCCATGGTTCGCTTCCAGATCAGTTCATACAACTTTTGCCAATCATCTTCCCTGATCGTCGCAGCCTTAGCGTATGTCGGGCGAATAGCTTCGTGAGCTTCCTGTGCAGATTCGTTTTTGTTTTTGAATTTGCGGGACTGGTAGTATTTTTCACCATACATCTCGCCCACCGTTTGCCTGATGTCATCCAGCGCAGTGTCGCTAAGGCTTACGCTGTCGGTACGCATGTAGGTAATATGGCCGTTTTCATAAAGCCTCTGCGCAATCTGCATAGTTCTTGCCACACCGTAACCCAGTTTTCTTGATGCTTCCTGCTGCAGCGTTGATGTGGTGAAGGGCGGGGGCGGAGTGCGTTTAGCGGGCTTAACCTGGACATCGGTTACATTATAATCGGCGGCGATGCAGCCTTTCAAAAACTTTTCCGCATCTTCCGCACTGTTCTGTTTTTTTCCTTCGGCTTTGAAAGTGACATCTTTTCCGGTGATGTCGGCGGCAATAAATGATCCTTCGATCTTAAAATGACTTACGGGTTGAAAGGCATTGATCTCGCGTTCCCGTTCGGCGATAAGCCGGACCGCGACACTCTGCACACGGCCGGCGCTCAGATTTTTATTGCTCGTGCTGATCTTGCGCCATAGCACGGGGCTTAATTCAAACCCAACAATGCGATCCAGCACCCGACGCGCCTGCTGCGCCATCACGAGGTTCATATTGACGGTGCGCGGGTTCCGGACAGCCGCTTCTATCGCGGGTTTAGTGATCTCGTGAAACACGATACGTTTCGTCGATCTCGGGTCCAGTCCCAGTACTTCGCACAAATGCCAGCTAATAGCTTCTCCCTCACGGTCTTCGTCAGTTGCCAGCCACACCTCATCCGATCTTTTTGCCAAAGACTTCAGTTCATTAACAACCCTTTTCTTATCATCAGGAACTATATAACTGGGTTCGAAACCATTATTGATGTCAATGCCCATGCCGGCCTTTTCCAGGTCGCGGATATGGCCAAAGCAGCTATTCACCTGAAAATCCTTTCCAAGGATTTTTTCAATGGTCTTTGCTTTTGCAGGGCTTTCAACTATTAACAGGTTCTTTGCCATATGGTGAAAAAAATACGTCAGCAACCTAAATCGTGCTGACGTTTAAGACTAGTAACACCTTGTTCGCAAGTCTGTCAATACCTGCATCTAGAACTTATGCCCGCCGCGCATAATGTTTGCCCGGTAAGACTCGTATCAGATCGCGGATGTCCAGGCTGACGAGAGCATTGTTCAGGTCGCCAAATGACAGGCCGCTTGAGTCGAGCAAAATGTCTATATGAGTCGATTCGTCGGGTGTGAGTATGTTCCATATCTTTTGCTCGTTTTCCGACATATCGGCCGGTATCAGTTCGGGTTGGCGTTCCGCGGTTTCCGGTTTCTCTATCTTTGGAGGTAATATCGCGGCCGAAATCTCGCTTGGTAGCTCAGCGACGACATCCTGCCATTGTTGGACAAGTTTTGCGCCGCTCTTTATAAGGTAATTCGTCCCGAACGAGTTGCCGGATGTGATATTACCCGGAACTGCCATGACCTCACGGTTTTGCTCCATCGCCAGCCGCGCCGTTATCAAAGAGCCGCTTCGCTCGGAAGCCTCAACGATCAAAACACCTAAACTCAGCCCGCTTATGATGCGGTTTCGATAGGGAAAGTTCTCCGCTATCGGCGGCGTGCCGAGCGGGAACTGCGAAACAAGGCATCCGCCCGTAGCGAGTATCTCCCTGACAAGTCCGTTATGCTCTTTCGGATAAACGGCGTCGATGCCCGTTCCCATAACTGCTATTGTTCGGCCTGATCCTCTGATTGCACCGCGATGAGCCGCTCCGTCAATGCCGCG
>CAZUEI010000258.1:0-3554 GCA_964618985.1 uncultured Chloracidobacterium sp. | reverse complement strand
ACGGCGATACAGGCAGCGGCGATGAAAATCGTGATAGCCCATATAGCGCATTTCCATCTCGATCAGTTCGTGATGCTTCCCGCCATGCTTTAGATAAAGCTCGCGGCAATCTTGTATTCTTTGTGAAAGTTCTTCGCTATACATAATTTCAATTGCATAAGCCCGCACGTAAGTAAGGGCGGTACATTCAACCTTGCGTGTATCGCCCTTACTTACGTGCGGGCTTTCGCATCCTTGATCCTCACGCTAGCGCAGGTTTGAAAAAATTGAAATACCAACTTTCCGGATATGACGTAACTTTCTCAATATGACGTGGTTTTCCGAATAT
The DNA here is from genome assembly GCA_964618985.1 of uncultured Chloracidobacterium sp. Classification (GTDB taxonomy): domain Bacteria; phylum Acidobacteriota; class Blastocatellia; order Pyrinomonadales; family Pyrinomonadaceae; genus OLB17. The sequence continues at coordinate 3,226 of CAZUEI010000258.1, read as the reverse complement.
GACGCAACTTTCCGAATATGACGTGGTTTTCCGACTGCGGCAAAGCCGCGGTTGTTCTAGCTGGGTTCGCGCTCGTTCTTTCGTTCCCGCACGAACCATACTAAGCCGGCCGTGCCGGCGAGGAGGCCAGAAATGACTGTCAGCCATTGCGGCGATATTTGATACAACGCCAGGCTCGAGAGATAGCTTGAGAGGCCGAACATTCCAAGCTCGGCGCCGCGGTCGAGCGTTGAGATCCGGCCGCGTATGTAGTCGGGCAAACTGCGTTGGAACATCGTTTCCTGGACGGCGTATTCGACGCCGACTATCGCCCGCGACACAAACGTCAGCAGAGCAAACAGCCAAAGGCTTGGCATAAATCCGGCGGCCGCGAACAAGACACCATGAATGATCAGGGTCCAGCCGACAAAAGACCGAACCGAATCTTTGCGGTCGAGATAAATTGATGTTCGGCGTGCGATGATCATTCCCAAAAACAACCCGAATCCGCACGCGGTCCAAAGTATCGCTACCGCTACATCAGGATTCCACGATTCTTCGGCGGCATAATATACGCCGCCCATTCGCTCAAAAACAATATTGATCGCGCCGCCGCCGGTCGCCCAGATCACATTCATTATCAGGATAGTGAACGCAAACCTATTGCCAACGGCATAACGAAAACCTTCCTTTAACTCAAACCAAAACGATTCCCTTTCCGGTTTGGAGCCTGTCTTCCACTCTTCTTTTTCTTTTACAGCTTCTTCCGGTATCAGCCACACGGTCCAAGCCGAGATCAAAAACGAGGCCGCGTTGATGATAAAAGCGATCTGATAGCCAAAGAAATAAGCTGCCCAGCCGCCGAGTGCCGAGCCGATCGCCATCAATAGAAACCGCGTCGAGAACATCAACGCTGTTCCTGCCAACAAGCCTTCCTTTCCGGTCAGGTTTGGTGTTGCCGCATTTTTTGCTCCGTCAAAAAATGCTCCGAATGTTGACAGTAGTGCTGTCGCTGCATAAGCGACCCAAAGATCGTCGGCACTCGAAACAGACAAAAATAGCAACGCTATCGCTACCCTCAAAAGATCGCTAACGATCATCACCGTCCGCCGCGAAAATCTGTCAACGAACGTTCCCGCCAAAGGCGAAAACAACGCGAACGGTAAAATGCGGCAAACAAACAAAATGCCTGCCGCCATCGGCGAAGCCTCGGAAACGACACGCACCAGTCCCAACCCGGCAATAAAATTGAACCAGTTCCCAAGCTCTGAGATGAATTGTCCCGCCAGCAGATTGCGGAAATTTCTGTTTCCCCGCAACAGCTCGCCGTAGGTAAGCGACTGCATTTACATAGGATAACTGTTCAATTGCTCGATTTCATTTGTGCGTGTTGAGAATAGTTGCACAAGCCCGCACGTAAGTAAGGGCGGTACATTCAACGTTGTGTGTTCCGCCCTTACTTACGTGCGGGCTTATGCAACCGAACTCCACCATTTGACAACACCAGCACGTCAATTTAGAATATTTCTTATTGAAAACGAATTTCATTTTCAGTTATTTTTATTTAATATAGTTTCCTGGAGATTTACATGTTCCCGAAAGCCGCCGCTTCATTTTTATCTTTACTTCTTTTTTTTGCTGGTGCCATTGGAATTCACGCGTCTGTGAACGATGAAACACCACCTCTGGTTACGATCCATGGCAAGATCTTTGACCAGAATCAGGCCCCGGTCGCTGGAGCAAAAATTTTGGCCGTTCCGCATGATGATTCAAAAGCCATCACTTCCCTAACGGACGCCGACGGCATTTTTGCGATCGAACTTATGCCAAAAGCATATGTTCTAAGAGTGTCGGCCAATGGATTTGCCGATATTTCCCAGCGGCTGAACGTAGGACAAAATGATCTCAAAACATTAGAGATCACATTATACGTCCGCAGCGTCGAAGCGGTCGTTACGGTGACCGACAGTTCGGACTTCCCCGCTGGTACGTCACGGACGGCGACCAAAACCTTCACGCCGCTTCGGGACATACCACAGTCGATAACCGTCGTCGGCAAACATCAGATCAATGACCAATCAATGAGAAGCATCGGCGATGTTGTTCGTTATATTCCCGGAATTTCTGCTCATCAGGGCGAAAATAACCGCGACCAGATAATCATTCGCGGGCAGAACAGCAGCGCTGATTTTTTTGTCAATGGAGTTCGTGACGACGTTCAGTATTATCGCGACCTTTATAATATTGAGAGCCTCGAAGCGCTTCGCGGCCCAAATGCGATGATCTTCGGACGCGGCGGCGGCGGCGGCGTTGTTAACCGCGTCACAAAAGAAGCAGGGTTTTCTGCGTTTCGTCAATTCTCGCTACAGGGCGGATCGTTTGGCAATAAACGCGGCAGCATCGATATCGATCAGCCTTTTAGCGACAAAGTTGCATTCCGCATAAATAGTGTATTCGAAGACTCCAACAGTTTTCGCAACAATGTCGGCCTGCGCCGCTTCGCCGTTAATCCGACGTTGACCTATAACCCGGACAGCAAGACATCTTTGACGTTTGGTTATGAGTTCTTACGTGACCGCCGCACGGCGGATCGCGGCATTACATCTTTTCAAAATAAACCGGCTGATGTTCCTATCGAAACGTTTTACGGAAATCCAAACGACAGCCATGTGAGGGCGAACGTAAATGTGCTGTCCTCAACGCTCGACCGTCAATTCGGCAAATTGAGTCTTCACAATCGGACGACTTACGGCGACTTTGATCGCTTTTATCAAAATTATGTGCCCGGCGCGGTGAATGCGTCCAAAACTTCGGTCGCTCTTACGGCTTACAACAACGCTACAAAACGCCGCAATCTTTTCAGCCAAACCGATCTGAATTACTCGCTCAAGACTGGTAGGGTGAAACATAATCTGCTCGGCGGTTTTGAATTGGGCAACCAAAGGACGAACAACTTCAGAAAGACGGGGTATTTCAATAATACGGCGACATCATTTCAGGTTTCGTATGACAATCCGACAACAACGATACCCGTAACATTTCGCCAGAGTGCGACCGATGCAAACAATCATCTGAAAGTTAATCTCGCGGCCGCTTATGTGCAGGATCAGGTGGAGATCTCGCGTTATTTTCAACTTGTCGTCGGCGCAAGGTTTGATTATTTCGATCTGAATTATCACAACAATCGAAACGGCGACGATCTGCGAAGGATCGATACGCTTGTTTCGCCGCGTGTCGGTTTGGTGAT
>CAZUEI010000257.1:0-3574 GCA_964618985.1 uncultured Chloracidobacterium sp. | reverse complement strand
GTGTCGCTGGCATCGGGCACTATGGCAACTGCTTTGGCGTGCCGACCGTCGGCGGCGAGGTTGTCTTCGATAAATCCTACAGCCTCAATCCGCTTGTGAATGCCTTTGCACTTGGCATCGTCAGAAAAGACCAGATCTTTTTCGGCAAGGCGTCAGGCATTGGAAATCCCGTTTTATACGCAGGTGCCAAAACCGGCCGTGATGGTATTCACGGAGCTACGATGGCGTCAGCCGAATTTGACGACCAGGCGCTCGAAAAACGCCCAACCGTTCAGGTTGGCGATCCTTTTCTCGAAAAACTCCTGCTCGAAGCCTGTCTCGAAGCGATGCGTAGCGGCGCGATCGAGGGCATTCAGGACATGGGAGCCGCCGGCCTTACTTCGTCGTCAGTTGAGATGGCTGCCCGCGCCGGCAACGGCCTCGAGATCGACCTGACGCTTGTCCCGCAGCGTGAAACCGGCATGACCGCATACGAAATGCTTCTCTCCGAATCTCAGGAGCGAATGCTGATCGTTGCCAAGCAGGGCCGGGAAAAACAGGTCGTCGAGATATTTAACAAATGGGATCTCGACGCGGTCGTTATCGGCAAGGTCGTCGAAGGAGACCGCCTAAAGATCATTCACAACGGCGTCGTCGAAGCCGATCTGCCAGTAAAAGCATTGACAGATGAAGCGCCAAAGTATGAGCGGCCGATGGCCGAGCGAAGTCTAAAACCCAAAGTTCAAAGCGAAAAGTCCGATTTTGGGCCTTGGACCTTGGACTTTGGACTGGCTCTGAAATGGCTTCTCGCTTCGCCGAATATTTGCTCAAAACGCTGGGTTTATGAACAATACGACACGATGGTACGGACGAATACCGCTTTGTTGCCCGGAGCCGACGCCGCCGTAATTCGCATTAAGGAGACGCGACGGGCGATCGCAATGTGCCTCGACGGTAACGGAAAATTTACCGCGATCAGCCCGCGCGAAGGCGCCAAACTTGCCGTTGCCGAAGCCGCACGCAATGTCGTGTGCGTCGGCGCCAGGCCCATCGCGGTTACAAACTGCCTGAACTTCGCCTCGCCCGAACGTCCCGAAGTTATGTGGGGCTTTTCCGAGGTAATAGACGGCATGGCTGAGACTTGCCTTGCATTTAATACGCCGGTCGTGTCCGGCAACGTATCGTTTTACAACGAAACTGACGGAAAGGGAATTTTGCCAACGCCGACCATCGGCATGGTCGGCCTGATCGAGGACACGCGAAAAATGATCACGCCCGGCTTCAAACGCGAAGGCGACATTATTGCTGTCCTTGGCGTTACACGTGATGATCTCGCCGCCAGCGAATACTCGCAAACGATACTTGGGCTGACAACTGAAGAGTTGATCGCAAACGGCGTTGTGCCTCAGATCGATCTCGATCAGGAAAAACTCGTGCAGGAAACACTCCTGCGTCTTGCCGATCAGTGTTTATTAAATTCCGCGCACGACTGCTCCGACGGCGGCCTTGCTGTTACTGTCACGGAATGTTGTTTTTCATCGCTCGGGCGCAAGGCAATAGGCGCTGAGATCGATCTCAAGAGCAATGGCCTTTCGGACGAAACACTTTTCTTCGGTGAATCTCCGTCGCGAATTGTCATTAGCCTCAAGCCGGAAAATTTAGAACGTGCGAAAATTACTGCGGGTGATTGTCCGTTTGAGGTGATCGGACAGGTTGGCGGCAGCAACTTGAACATTTCAGTGAACAATGAAACGAAAGTTGCATTGCCGATCGCTGATCTTGAAGCTGTGTGGAGCGACTCGCTAAGTCGCCGTCTAGAATCGTAATTACTTTAACCAGACGTTATTGCAGGAGGGAAAGCATGGGTATTCTTAAGCGACTCTTTGGTGTCAAGGAAGAATCTACGCCAAACGCAGTTTCTGTAGCTGGAGAAACGCTCGATCAAGAACGCATTACTCATATGTTTGAGCGACCCGCTTCGTTCTCATTTGTTGCTATACCGGGAAATGTTGAATCCGAAGTCCCCCTATTTCTTGCGGTTTGTGGGTACGAAGCACTGCGTTCAGGAGATTACGCAGGTCCGTTTGCGGATCTTTATGCAGCAATAGAACGACCCCATGGTCCGGAAAACTCCATAGTTCAAAAAGCGTGGTTCATCGCAGGTGGTCATACTGTTTTGCTTGATCCAGAAATGGTCTTAGTTACAAAGACTGCCGAACTGACCGACATGGCTGCGAAGGCTGAGAACACCGTTAAAGTCGCTATTTGGGAACGCGTTTCGGAATCTGTGGCTCTAGTTGAGATCGGGCCGCAAGGTATAGAACGACAAACCTGGTATTGCCAAGGCGAGAAGTCGGATGAAGCGATCAACGAGTACTCTGAGATCGCCAATCAACCGAACAGCGAAGGATTAATACTGGCTCTTGCGAACTACGGGTTATCTGAAGAAGCACTTTTTGGCAATGTTGACGCCACTTTGGTTGAGCTTAAGTAGTACATCCACTTCTTAACAGAAATTTGTCTGTTGGCAGTTTTTTTTCTATAAGCAGATCATCAAAGATAAAACAAATTAAAGAAATGGTATCAGCCCCGGCACTTTCGCTTTCCATTCTTCAAATTCTTTTCCAAACGCATCACGGAGTAAACCTTCCTCGATATGCGTCCGTATTTTTGTGGCAACCAGAAATACGATCATGCCGGCCGCAAGAGCTAACCAATGGCTGAACGATAGTCCGGTTGCTAGCAGCAATCCCAACAACGCTGTATAAATGGGATGGCGGACTATGGAATAAACGCCGGACGTGACAAGCTTATGTCCTTCGATCAGGCGTGCTGCGATGCTCCATTGTTTGCCAAGTTCATTTATGGCCGACATAGCCAACATGACTGAAGTGACTGAGAGAAAGATCGCGATCATGTTGAGCAAAAAATTTACTTCGGGCTGTCCTTCGATCAATGGCGCGAAGTAAGGAGTGCGCGGGAACGCCCACACAATGCAGAACCCGACCACTTGAAGGGTAAGCCCAACCCACGATCCCGGCGCGCGTTTCGTGTCCGGCGGGGATTTAGGCCTTTTGCGCAGCAATATTTTTCCGGCAAAAACTAACCAGCAAATAACCACCAAGCCAAAAGCCACCCAATTAGATATCTGTTCGGTATTCATCCTTTTTTTGTTTCATTGATACAGGCAATAGAATAGACCTGATGGCCGCCGGAATCTATCTTCACATACCATTTTGCCGCTCGCGATGCTCTTATTGTGATTTTGCGACCGACATATTTCGTGACTCGGACACGGTCGAGCGATACGTAAATGCGTTGTGCGCTGAGATCAAGGGCAGAACCGGCCGCGTAAGCGGTTGGAACGAACGTGATTCAAGCGCCGCGTCTTTGCCACCTGCTCACGCAGGCGGTTCTGCCTTGGTGGATACCATTTATTTCGGCGGCGGCACGCCTTCACTTTTGTCAGCGAAACAGGTTGAGCAGATATTAGAGTTCATAAATTTCAGATTTGAAATTTCAGATCTCAAAGAGGTCACGATGGAGATGAATCCGGCGACAGTCACGTCGGAAACGCTCGACGCATTTCGTTCGC
>CAZUEI010000256.1:0-3577 GCA_964618985.1 uncultured Chloracidobacterium sp. | reverse complement strand
CTTCATTCCCTCGGCCAAACGGCGGCTGTCAACGCCCTGATAACAAAGCAGTTGGTAATACCGTTCTTTGTTTTCCTGCCAGTTCGTGCCCGGAAACACATGCTGGTGCCGGGCCCACAGCAGTGATTGCGTAGCAACAGTCGGCAGATCGTCCGCTTCGGCGAGGCCGAGATGGAGAACGACCTTTTTATGTGCGGTTGGATCATCCTTGCCAATGTCAGCAAGCCGTCGTGCGACCGGAAAAGCCTCGTCGCGGGCAATATTCACATCGTCTAGGATACGAACGGTATAATGACACTCAACAAAACCCCAGGCCGCCGCGACCACTGCAAAACCCGCAATGATGAACCTCATCGGCAGCCTTCCACGGTCTTTCAAATTTCGCCAAAGTAGCCCGAGTGTCATCACGACAGCCAACCCCGCGACATAATTGCCGATAAAGACCTGATAATGTATCGGCTGCAGTTCCTGCCCCGTAATTATCTGTTGGTTAAACACGACAACCTGAGTGAGCGCGAGCGAGATCGCAAAGAGCGTCCCGCGATCTTTTAGCCTAAACATTTTCAACGGAATGCCGACGACAATGACTGCCAGAACGACAAAACTAATAAGCTCCGGCGTGCGCGTCAGGTCGGGAGCATGCGTGTTCACCAGCATCTGCACCTCGTCCATAGACCGTGCTCGGTTCGACAGCAGATACGCGTAGGGAATCAGAGAACCTCCACAGAAGATGCCAAGCAAGGAGAACATCCTGAAGTCTTTCCAAAACCCATCGGGCCGCACGATCACCCAACACAATCCCAAACAGAAAAGCCAAGCCGCCGCTGTAGTCCAGACGAAGAAATAGGAGAAAACGGTATAAGCAAACGCCAGTGCAGCGAGTGAGACGACGAGCAGGTACGCAGGCGAAACTCTTGATTTGAAATTTGAAATTTCAGATTTCAGATCGATCACTTCAGATTTCAGATTTGCAATCTCATCCCCCAGACTTATTTGGTCTTTTTCGCGTGTTTCGCGGTTTAATAACTTCCAAACCAATGCGACCAATGCAAAAAATGCAGGGAAAGCCATTGCCGGAATATATCGTCGAAAGCCCGGAAAATAGGGATATGAATAGCCGGTGCCGAGTATCTCGCCGATCGCTCCTTCACCGGCAAAAAGCGCACCTCCGCACAAGACGATCAGGCTTCCCGCCAACGCATAAAGCGAATCGCCGGTGATCATCCCGATCAGCCAAAATATCGCAAGAGCCGTCAAAACCGCCGCAATCGCTCCCGAGATCGTCATCGCCCAAGGCGCGTTTATGCCAAGAATTCGTGCGGGAATCGCGACTGAATAAGGCGCGGCGAATTGAATAGAAAACAGCGATTCAGGCTGCGGATCATCCGGCGAATCATCACGCCCTGTATAAGGATCATTCTTCCGCGGCCGCCCGTCGATCAAAGCCTTCAGATACGACGCATAAGCGACCTCGTCGATATCATTGTAGGCGTAATGTCCGTTCCACTCGCTCCCGCGGTTATAGACGAGCTTAAGCTGCGGATACAGCGAAAACACTGCCAAAAACAGCCCTGCAATAATGCCGAAACGCCAGCGTAGCTTCATAATGGACAATTAACAACGGACAATGGACAATATTCGAAGAAGAATAGTCTTCTAATTTTCCATTTTCCATTATCAATTGTCCATTTTGATCGTATGAGCTTAAAAGACACAATAATTGCCGACCTGACCGCCGCGATGAAGGCGAAGGACGCCGACAAGCTTTCGACGCTGCGAATGGTGAAATCCAACTTGATGAACCGCCAGATCGACAAGGGAAGCGAGCTGACAGATGAGGAAATAACAAAAGCGCTGCAATCGCTGGTGAAGCAAAGGCGCGATTCGGTCGAGCAATATGAAAAGGCTGGACGCCCCGAGCTTGCGGCGAAAGAAACAGCCGAGATCGCGTTCATAGAAGCATATCTTCCTCAAGCCGCTACTGCCGAAGAGATAGACGCCGCGGTCACCGCCGCGATCTCCGAAACCAGTGCTTCGTCGATGAAGGATATGGGCACGGTGATGAAAGCCGCGATTGCCCACCTCGCCGGCAAATCCGCCGACGGCAAAATGGTGAGCGACGCAGTGAAAGCTAAATTGTCAGCAGGCTAATAATCAAATCTTGATGGAAAACAAACTCAAAGCGGAGCAATGGCTTTACGTTTTGTTTGTTTTGACGCTTCCGTTTGCTGCGCAAATTAACATTTTCGGCGCTCCCATGCAGTTGTCTGATCTGTTGTTTTTGGCTGCGGCTTTTGTTTGGGCTATCTCGTTTGCAGCGAAACGCGAAAATTTCCGCTTTAGTTGGTTTTATCTCTTTCTTGCCGCATATGCGATTGCCGTTACCCTTTCCACAATTACTTCGGTCGATCCATCTCAAAGTTCGGTCAAACTCGCCGGCAAATTCTACCTGCTCGGCATCGCCATCCTGACATTTAATATCGTCACATCCATCGGCATGCTCAAACGAGTGATGCTGGTATGGCTATTAGGCGCGGGGATTGTCTTACTTTTCAGTTTGTTCGGGATCATTCTGTTTTACGCGGGGCTTCGCGACGCTTCGCAAAATTTTGTCGTGCATCAAGGTTACGGCAGTTTGCCGCCAGGCAATTATCCGCGGATCGAAGGTCTCTTTTCGTATCCCGCGATATTTTGTAATTTCCTGGCTGTGACGTGGATGTTCTTGCTCGTGCTGTGGTCGAACGGATGGCTGCGGCCGCGCGGATGTTGGTTATTTGCCGCTGCGCTTTTTATTGTTGACGCTTTGACACTGACGCCCGGCTTAGGAGGAATATTTCTTGTCACCGGATATTTTTTGCATGAGAAATTAAAGGCGGAGTCAAAACAGATATTTGGCCGTTTGGCTTTTGTGTCAGGCTTGCTGATCACTGTGGCTTTTCTATTTGTCACATCGGTTTCGTTGTTTTCAAATGACGCGTCCGGCACGCGGATAACGCAAAATATCGAGCCTTCCGCCCGCGTTCACGTATGGCAAACGTCGCTTGAAACGTTTCTGCACGATCCGTTGCTCGGGCGCGGTCCCGGAATGCCGATAGCAAATGTAGAATTCACCGACCCGTCCGGCGATCTACACCGGTTGACCGACGCCCACAACACTTATCTAAGCGTGCTCGCCGAAACAGGTTTGTTAGGTTTTCTAACATTTATGAGCATCGTTGGCGTTGCGACCGTAGCTTTGATCCGATGGCAGGCGGAAACCGGATCATACAAAACGATCAGGCTCTGTCTGCTACTGGCGATGTTGGATGCGTTCTTTTACCAAAGCCTGACCGGCTCTTACGAAGACACGCGACATCTTTGGGTCTTAATTGGGGTAATTATGGCGGTGGCCGGGTTCGACAAAAAGCAGCCGATCAGTTCTTAACTTTCCATTTTCCGTTTTTCGTTTTCCACTACCCAAAGATATTCCTGACCTTATCCATCAGTGATTCGTCCGAAAAATCGACATCTTCGATCTCGGCGAGTTGTTCGAGGAGTTTGCGCTGCTCTTTGGTGAGCGTTTTTGGAGTGACGAGCG
>CAZUEI010000255.1:0-3596 GCA_964618985.1 uncultured Chloracidobacterium sp. | reverse complement strand
CCTGATACAGATCGACGTTTCCGTTACGGACGCCAAAGGTAAAGTTATCACCGACTTGCGGCCCGACGAGATTGAGATCTTTGAGAATGGAAAAAAACAGGACATAACAAATTTCTCGTTCGTTTCAAATGCCCAATCGGCAGCGCCCGCGTCCGGATCCGTCGATAGAAAAACCTTGCCGATGATCCCTCCGCCAACACTCCGGCGCGAGAATATAAAGCGGACGATCGCACTCGTGGTCGATGATCTGACACTTTCTCACCCTGATACTTTTTTTACGAAGCAGGCCCTAAAAAAATTTGTCAACCAGCAAATGCAGGAAGGCGATCTCGTCGCTATCATTCGCACCGGATCAGGTATAGGCGCCCTACAGCAGTTTACAGCCGACAAACGCATTCTACTCGCGGCCATCGACAAGCTGCATTTTAATTTGATCGCCGGTTCCAGAAGGGGAGCATTTAACCCGATCGCATCTACTCTTGCAGAAGAAATGAATAGCTCGGGCAAGAATTTAGGTGATACCATCCAGTCGGAGAGAGAATCTCAAAACGAAATAAACGAATTTCGTGAGTCGATATATTCCGCCGGAACCCTCGGGGCCATCAACTACGTCGTTCGAGGGATGAAAGACTTGCCGGGCAGAAAGTCCATAATGCTCCTATCAGCAGGGTTCACATTGATAACGCGGCGTGAAAATGGGCTGGTAGGGCCGAGCCGGATCCTGGATTCGGTTCGAAGGCTGGTGGACTTTGCGAACCGCTCGTCGGTAGTCATTTATTCGATTGACGTGCGCGGTGTCACATTCGATGGTGTTACGGCGGCGGACGACACCAGCGGGTTGACTATCGAGCAACTCGAGGGCCGTCTTAGCGACCGCAGCAATGAGACGGTCGACACTCAGGACGGCTTGCGGTATCTTTCCCGTGAGACCGGCGGACTTGCTTATTTTCAAAATGACATCAGCCGTGGAATTCGAAAGGCTCTCGATGATCATAGTTATTATCTGGTAGGTTACGAGCCAGACGCCGATACGTTCGACCCCAAAAAGAATCGTTTTAACAAAATAGAGGTGAAGGTAAAACGCCCCGAAGTAAAGGTTCGTTACCGGAGCGGTTTTTTTGGTTTTTCGGAAGAACAGGTCGCAAAACCGAAGCGGAGCCCTGATCAGGCCCTTTATGACGCACTGACCTCGCCGTTTGCCGTGAACGATATTTCCTTGCGGCTTAATGCCCTATTCCTGGCCGACAAAAAAAAGAACGGTTATCTGAGATCATTCCTTCATATTGGGGCAAAAGACCTGACATTTGTTCGTGAAACGGATGGTAAGTATAAAACATCATTCGACCTGATCGCTTCGACATATGGAGAAAGCGGTTTGTGGCAGGATGGAATGAGAGGCACTTATACGTTCACCCTGACGGAGGAAGAATATAGTAAATTACTAAAACACGGCACGGTTTACGATTTTGAGTTCAAATTAAAAAAAGCGGGGGTATATCAACTACGCGTTGCAATTCGTGACAATGCGACCGACCGAGTTGGCTCTGCAAATCAATTTATTGACGCCCCGAATATCAAGAACAAAAAACTCAACCTGTCCGGCGTTCTGCTTCAAAATATGCAATACAGCGATTGGAGCAGATATGAAACCTTGCCGGCTGAGAAACTGAAAGAAATTATTAACCCGCTCGCTGATACTGCCATACGCCAATTTCGCACGGGCAGCGTTTTAACCTATTCGTCCGTCATTTACAATGCGAAGCCAGACGACGCAGGAAAATTAGACCTGACCACGCAGGCCAAGATCTTCAGCGACCAAAATCTTGTATTCGAAGGTAAGCCTTCTCAGGGGAAATACACTGCCGCGGACACAGCAGGAGAACTTGCTGCCAAGGGAACGATAAGACTGGCGGCAGACCTCTCAGTCGGTAACTATACTTTGCAAGTGATCGTTACGGACAACAACGCCCGCGAAGGACGCCGGGTCACAAATCAATTTGTACCATTTGAGATAGTAAAATAAGGCTTTCGGCTTATTGGGATAAGATGACACACAGAAGAAAACCCCGAAACGCGTTTAAAAAATCTATAGCTCGATCCGTGTTTTTTGCGATCTTTTTTGTTCTGAATGTTTGCCATTTATATGCGCAAAACAGCACATCAACTCCGATTCCCACTCCTCCGCCCGACAGTGATGTCGTTAAGATCTCAACAAACCTGATACAGATCGACGTTTCCGTTACGGACGCCAAAGGTAAAGTTATCACCGATCTCAAACCCGACGAGATCGAGATCTACGAAAACGGCGAGAAGCAAAAGATCACAAATTTCTCATTCATTCCGGGCACAAAAACCACTGCTGAAACTCCGAAAGTCATTGATAAGAATGCGATCCCCGTGCCGCCTGTCGCGCTCAGGCCGGAGAATGTCAGACGGACGTATGCGCTTGTAGTTGACGACCTATCGCTGTCGTTCGAGAGCGCATACCAGACGCGCAAAGCTCTAAAGAAATTTGTTGACGAGCAGATGCAGGACGGCGATCTGGTCGCGATCATTCGCACCGGGGCGGGCATCGGAGCGCTGCAGCAATTTACTTCGGACAAACGCATCCTCTACGCGGCTATTGAAAAAGTGAAATGGAATTCGCAGGGCAGCGGCGGCATCAGCGCGTTTGCGCCGATCGAGTCTTCTCCAGATACATCATTACAGTCCGATCCCGAGGCCACGCCTGACGATTCCGAACCGGCATCGACTGGATCGGGCCAAACGTTGGAAGATTTTCGCTCGCAGGTTTTCGCTACGGGAACTCTCGGCGCATTGAGATACATTGTCACCGGAATGAGCGAATTGCCGGGCCGAAAATCGGTGATCCTTTTTTCGGACGGTTTTAAGCTTTTTGAAACGGACGCCAACAGCAATCAGGAAAGCAGCATTGTGCTGGATTTTTTGCAGCAGCTTGTCGATCTTGCCAACCGTTCGTCGGTCGTATTTTATACGATTGACGCTCGCGGCCTGCAATACACCGGTTTTACGGCAGTGGACAACATTTCGGATACAAACCCCGACTCGATGAATTCGTTAAGCCAGGCTCGCCGTGACCAGCTTTACGATACACAGGAAGGCCTCAGCTTCTTAGCGGAAGAAACCGGCGGCCTTGCAATAAAGAATAACAATGACCTCAGCGGCGGCGTTCGCAAAATATTGAACGACCAGAGCTATTATCTGATCGCTTACGAACCGGATTCTGATACGTTTGACCCGGCAAAACGCAAATTTAACAAGCTCGAAGTTAGGGTTTTGAGAAAGGACGCTAAGGTGCGTTACCGCAGTGGATTTTTTAACGTTGCTGACAGAACGGAAAAACCGGTCTCAACATTGTCCCCCGTCGCGCAGATCGAGACCGCGCTGGTCTCGCCGTTTGCGGTCAGCGGCATCAACATGCGGCTCAATGCCCTGTTTGGCAATGACGAAAAGACGGGGTCATTCGTTCGTTCGCTGCTTCATATCGACGCGAACGATCTGAAATTCACCGACGAAAAAGACGGCACTAAAAAGGCTGTGATCGAAGTTCTCGCAATGAGCTTTGGTGACAACGG
>CAZUEI010000254.1:1020-3603 GCA_964618985.1 uncultured Chloracidobacterium sp. | reverse complement strand
GTCGAAATGGCCGATTCTGCTCTTTACAGGGCCAAGCGCCAGGGCCGCAACCGCGTCGCCGCCTACCGCGACGTCACCCCCGAAGAACTCCAAAACGCCGACCTGCCTCCTCGCCGGGAATAGGAAGTGATATGCTCATTCACTGAATGAATAGCGATCGCCCACTTGTTTCGATTAGAGTTTGGCTCGCGCTGTTTCCGGTCACGTTTGCTATCCATTTTGTCGAAGAGTTTTGGTGCGGCGAAGGCTATACCGCTTATCTTTTACGCATTCGCGGCGTCGAGCTTTCGAGCGAAAGATTTGTCGCGTTTCAGATAATGGGGTTTGTGCTGTTCGTTGCGGCAGGCGTGATCTCGCGCTGCCTAAAATTTCCTGAATTTATGATCGCCGTCCTTGGCGGCCTCGTTCTCGCAAACGGCCTTTCACATTCCATCACCGCGTTTTGGTTTGGCGGTTACGGGCCAGGCTTGTATTCTTCTTTGTTTCTCTGGATACCACTCGGAGCATTGTCGATCATCTTTATGTTCCGCCGGATCTCACACAAGCGCCTCGCCACAGCGGTACTCATTGGCTTTGCCACTAACGGCATCATTGCGCTCGTAACAATAAGGGGCGGGCGGCTGTTATAGTCCTCGCACAAATATCAGCCCGCAGGCTCCAAGCATTTCTACTGGTTCAGTCGAATAAAAAAGACTGAAAACAGGAGGTTTTTGCTTCTTTTCTATTTCCCTGTGGGCTAATAGTGCATTTTTTGCATTGACTTTTAGGTATACATATGCCTACAGTCTTTTTACTTAGCTAAATTTATAGGTGACAAAAGCATGCTTGGCCGTAATGCAGCAGCTTCGTCTGACTTTTTTGCCCTTGACCCGATTTTGTGCCGGAGGATTGTTGCCTCGGTTGCCTAGTGTAAGTTTTCGGAGAGAATTGCTATGTCAAAACAAAAAACATCTTCCCGTTTCATCGTCGTCAGCCGCATCGCATTGGTTACTGTTATATGCGCCTTGCTTCTGACTCTTACCGTAGCTGGCACAAATGCCGCGGGTTTCCCGTTTTTGGGCTTTGTAAATGAGTTCTTCGGCATAGAGTCGGTGCAAACCGCCTTGTCACCTGCGCGAACCCAGAGATCTTACAAAGCCAGCGACGATGGGCCGGAGGCTCCGTTTGTGGCAACCACCGTTTTCTCCGATAATTTCAGTACCAATTTGAGCAATACCTACACGACAAGCGGAGCGATCGGTGCAAGTGCCTGGAGCGTTACGCGTTCTGGGGCCGATTTTGGCGGGCGACGGAAGAGTACCAATAACCCTGTGGACTCTCCCTCTCAGGTACTAGAGTTGAACAATGATGTTAGCGGTACGTCAAACGCGGCAGGATGGGTACAGGCTAGCACCGCCTCGTCATCATTCCTCAGTCCCTACAACACGACCCTTAGCTCGAACCCCGGCTTGGTTACATGGACATTTAATTTCCGTGAAAACGCGACCTCTTTGACCGGTTTCCCTTTGGGAGATGCAATAGGATTTGTTTTGGCCGGTACAGCTAATACGACGGGCACGACCGGAAACGGCTATGCCGTCGTGATCGGAGAAAGTGACCCCGACGACGACGTGCGGCTGATACGTTATACCGGCGGCCTTAGAGGTACCCAAACAGATATGATCAATGCCGATGCGGAGCCCGATACTGCTTTGCAAAACGCTGATGAACTTTTTGTAAGCGTAAAGGTTACTTATATGCCTTCGACTAATACATGGGAGCTATTCCTTAGAAATGATGGCGCGACAACGTTTACAGATCCGGAATCCGGAGTGCTTGATTCGGAGGGGACTCTGGTCAACAGCACTTATACCGGGACATCGCTGCCCTTGATGGCAGCCTACCTTAACGCAGATGTTACTGCGGCTCAAAATGCCATTTTTGATAATGTAAAGGTTACGGTCGATGCGCCGGCCCCAACGCCAACAAACACGGCGACCGCAACTGCGACAAATACATTTACCCCGACGGCCACGGCAACGAATACGTTCACGCCGACCGCGACTTCGACAGAGACATTTACTCCGACGGCGACATCAACCGAGACATTCACACCGACTGCAACGAATACGGATACGCCGACTCCGACTGCGACTGAAACATTTACGCCGACAGCAACATCGACGGAGACATTTACACCGACGGCAACGGCTACGGAGACATTCACGCCGACGGCGACGTCAACTGAGACGTTTACACCGACAGCAACATCGACGGAAACATTTACACCGACCGCGACCTCAACCGAGACGTTCACCCCGACAGCAACGTCAACTGAGACGTTTACGCCGACGGCGACAAACACGGATACACCAACGCCTACGGCTACTGAGACGTTTACACCGACTGCGACGTCAACCGAGACATTTACGCCAACGGCAACGTCAACGGAGACGTTTACGCCGACAGCAACATCAACCGAGACATTCACGCCGACGTCAACGAATACGGATACTCCGACACCGACTGCGACCGAAACATTTACGCCGACGGCAACGTCAACGGAGACGTTTACGCCGACAGCAACATCAACCGAGACATTCA
>CAZUEI010000254.1:0-920 GCA_964618985.1 uncultured Chloracidobacterium sp. | reverse complement strand
CGGATACTCCGACACCGACTGCGACCGAAACATTTACGCCGACGGCAACGTCAACCGTGACATTCACGCCGACAGCAACGGCGACGAATACGTTCACACCGACACCGACATCGACGAATACATTTACGCCTACGGCAACCTCGACGAATACCAACACGCCGACGCCGACACCGACAATTGCTTATGTGATCTCCGGAGTCGTGACGTATGGTAATTCGAATTCGGGGACACGGTTTATTTCAAACGTGCAAGTAAACGGTGCCGGCTCGCCTCCGGCTTCGACAACTACCGATTTTCCAAACGGCGCTTACAATCTGACCGTTTTTGGATCCGGGCCTTACACAGTAACGCCGTCTAAAGTGGGTGGACTGAATGGCTTCGTCACGTCATTCGACGCGGCCAGGGTCGCACAGCATGTTGCCGGAACCAACTTTTTGACCACTAACGCCGAAAAAGTTACGGCGGATGTCAGTAACAATGGGACCATCACATCGAATGATGCGGGACTGATCTCGCGTTTCGTCGCATCGTTAGGGCCGCCGACTGGGATCACAGGAACGTGGAGATTTTTCGTTCCACCTGGCCCGCCATTCCCTGTGGGCGCGTATCCTACGAGCAGGACATATCCGTTGCTAACGGGAAACATCTCGGGTGACGACTACATCGGTCTGCTGATGGGTGAGGTTTCGGGAAACTGGATCAACACCGGTGCGCGTCCTTCCAACGGACCCGAAAGAAGTACTTCCGTTGAACTGCCGCAAATGACGGCCTCGACAGACAAAGAGGTTATTATTCCGGTCAGCGTTCGGGGAGTGGCAAACAAGGAAGTGATCGCATATGAGTTCGATCTCAGATATGATCCTTCAGTGATACAGCCGCTTGCGGATCCGGTTGAAGTTGCGGGAACTGTGAGCCGCGGC
>CAZUEI010000253.1:0-3631 GCA_964618985.1 uncultured Chloracidobacterium sp. | reverse complement strand
ACCTCCTGGCAACGATTGGCTCCGGCTTCGATACCGTCGGCGACAAAGAATGCCAGTGTCGGAGACAGTTTCTCGATTGACCATGGATAATCGCGTCCGACGCCGCCGCAATCGGCAAGCAAACATCTCGTCCCATCTGGTATTGAAATGCCAGCCAGATCGGCGATAAATTTTGCCGATTTTCCGACTATTCCGGCATTCAATGTTCGATGTGGCGTCAACAAAACTTTCGCAACAGCGTCAGCTTCATTTTGGTTAAGAAAATGGCCGCCCTGCGCTTTGAATTGTTCTCTAACCTGCGCTGCGATCGGCGCGTCAACGACAACAGACTGTTCCGACGCACAAATTGTACCGTTATCGAAACACGTGCTCGTCAATATATCCGCGACCGCTTTTTCGACGTTGGCGGAGCGTTCAATAAAGACCGGAACATTGCCAGGGCCAACGCCAAAGGCAGGCTTTCCGGATGAGTATGCGGCTCGGACGAGGCCGGTGCCGCCTGTCGCAAGTATCACGGCAGTCTTCTTGTTCTTCATCAGGGTTTCGGTGCCCTCGATGGTCGAAGTCGTGAGACAGATTATCGCGTCCGCAGGTAAGCCGGATTTGATCGCTGCTTCGCGCATTATGCGTGTCGTTTCATCTATACATCCTGCGGCCGACGGGTGAGGCGAAAGGACGATCGTATTGCGGGACTTTATCGCAATTATGATCTTGTAGATCGCGGTTGAAGTTGGATTTGTCGAAGGAATAATAGCGGCTACAACACCGCGTGGACTTGCGATCTCGACTATTCTTTTGGTATCGGACACAACGCCGACGGTTTTGAGATCGCGAAAGTAGTTCCAAACGTCCTCGGCAGCAAAACGGTTTTTTTCCCGCTTGTCCTCGGCCTTTCCGAACCCAGTCTCTTCGTTGGCCATTTTGCCGAGTCTGGCTGCGTCGGCAAGAGCGGCTCGTGACATTGCGTCACAAATCTCATCTATTTTGGCCTGATCCAGTTTTGAGACAGACTGAAAGGCAAACGACGCGGCCTCAACCGCGTCGCGTGCTTCCTGTTGAGCAACTAGATCCTTATCACCCATCGGTCCGAATTTCGAATGTCGAATTACGAATGTCGTATTACGAATTTTAGACTAATTCGACACTCGACATTCGTAATTCGTAATTGCCTCTACTTGGTCTTTGTCTTATTGCCTTGCTGAGTGCCGGCTGCAGACCCCGCTGCGCTGCCCGCGCCAAGCTGTTTACCGCCGCCCTGAAGAGCCTTTTCGTCCGGGCTAAAGCCGACAGCACCGCCTTTCGGCAGAACGCGCTCGACCTCACCATGCGGACGCGGTATAACATGGACGCTTATCAACTCGCCGACACGACGTGCCGCGGCCGCACCGGCATCCGTCGCCGCCTTAACCGCGCCGACATCACCGCGAACGAATATCGTCACATAACCGGCGCCGATATATTCTTTGCCGATAAGCTTAACGTTTGCCGCCTTTACCATCGCATCTGCAGCTTCTACAGCACCTACAAAACCTTTGGTCTCGACCATTCCCAGAGCTTCTAAACTCATTAATTATTCCTCGCTAGTTGGATTACCTTAATGATAGTAATATAACACACCGCCAATGCCAAAATACAGGCGTCGGGTTTGTTCTATTTTGCTCCACTCGTTCCACTGTTCCGGAACGGAACATGCTCCACTTTGCTCCAGTTGCCTACTTCGGGTGGGGCGGGGCAAAGGAATCAATTGACATTGCCCGTTGTTGAGGGCTATATTTCAACTCAAGACCGATGCCTTTGTGAATATCGCGCGTCGGCAAAATCGAAAAAAATGTCATTAACGCTGGGTGAAAAATTACGGCAGGCCCGCGAAGCAAAAGGGATGACCATCGGCGAAGTAGCCGAACAGACCCGTATTTCGCCGCTGTATATCGAGTCCATAGAAAACGACGATTATCGTGCATTGCCGGGCGGGATCTTCAATCGCGGTTTTGTCAAATCCTTTGCAAAATATGTCGGCCTTGACGAACAGGAGGCTTTGGCTGATTACGCGAGGCTTTTGTATGAGACCGAAGGAGACGTGGAAGATGTAAAATTTCACAGGCCCGAAGTTCTGACCGACGACCGTGCACCGGCTTCAATGCTGCCGACACTTATCGTGGCAGCTATAATCCTAGCGATAATGACCATAGGCGTCCTGTTCGTTCTGCGGCAGCTACAGCCCGCCGAGCCGTCAGCAAATCACTCGACTCCAAAGTCAACCACAGATTCCGCAGCTGTAAATTCCGCTGCCGAAGCTGATAACACTCCATTGCCGCAATCGCCCGTGCCCGATATGGCGACGCTCCGGATCGAATTCAAGGCGTTAGGCCAATCCGTGCCGCTCTCGGTCACTATGGACGGGAAAACTAGCAGTAACACGATCACGCCCGGATCGACGACCATATTTGAGCCAAAAACAAGCATAAAGTTCAGCTATTCCCAATGGGTTGCTAAATTCGTCCAATTGGCAATAAACGGCAAAAATATTATCCTCCCAACGACGCCGCTAAATCCAAAACGGGCAGGCATAGAGTTTGAGATCAACAAAGAAAACCTTGCCCAGATATGGAACAGTGGTGAGATCACGACAGAATCCGCACCCTCAAATCCGATCGCCAATGCCAATACTTCATCACCTGCTGTAGCTACAACGCCTGTTCAACTTCCTGTTTCTTCACCAAAACCGAACATCACTCCAAATACGGGCGTGAAACCGCCAATCGACAATAAAGGAACGCCAAAGCCTTCGGATACGGTAAAGACATCCGGTTCGACAAAACCGGCTGCCACCCGGCCGCAGTAAACATCTCGATTGCCGCTTCGTAGCGTACAACACATAATTTTCCATTTTCAGCTTTTGCCTTTATCCTTCATCCTTTATCCTTTCGAGTGTTCCACAACCGTTCCACAGCCAACTGGAACGCGCAACTCACCATTTTTATTGGAGTTACGGCCGTTTTTGCCCTCCGTTCCACGATTTTTGAAAAAAATGTAAGACATTGTGCTACAAATCCGTAATTCTTACAAATAGTGCAGTTACGGCGTTCCAAGCTTTGACCGACAGCCGATCCTTGCTGGAACGCTGTCCCAGGTGTCCCAACTGTCCCGCGTGTCCCAACTGTCCCACGCGTCCCGGCTGTCCCGAGTGTCCCAGCGTTTTTTTATTTCATTTGCTCCACTCTTGCGCCACCACATTTCATTCGTAGGTGAAATGTCGTAACTCTTGCATTAATTAGAGTTATGGCGACAATTTAACCATATTTCGCTGTTTTCAAAAAAAGTGTGCCACATTGCGCCACAGCATCATAATTGCTGTAACTAAGTGAGTTATGTCGTTTCAGTGGTTTGCAGGCCGTAGATCCATGCTGAAATGCTGTCCCCGTGTCCCAACTGTCCCAACTGTCCCAAGTGTCCCGGCTGTCCCACGTGTCCCGGCTGTCCCACGTGTCCCAGCGTTTTTAAAGCCCAAAGTTCCAAAACCAAAAGAACTAACTTTTCAAATAACCAGATCCGCAAGAAAAATACAGATCACAGTCTATTATACGAAAAATTGCACAATATGTTCAATATATAATCCATGCAACGCATTGCT
>CAZUEI010000252.1:0-3631 GCA_964618985.1 uncultured Chloracidobacterium sp. | reverse complement strand
CAGATGCGCATGATCGAAGATTTTGGCGAAAAAGAAACGCAGGACACTGCACGGCAAATGTCCGATCCGGAAAATACACCCGCTTACGGCGAGCTAATGAAAAGACGCGCCGATCTAAACGCTCAACTCGATAATTTGCTGAAAGTATACAAAGAAAAGCATCCGGCTGTTATCGCCAAGCAGAGTGAGATCAAACGGGTCAACGAAGAATTTGAAAATCTGAAGAAAAACAGCGAAAAGCGGGTGGCGGTAGCGACGCAATCGAGCTCGCGCAAGGCCGAGCTTCAGAAGAGAAGCCTTGAGCTCGAAAACGACCGGATACAATCGCAGATCGGCCAGATCGAGCAGCAAATTGTCAATAAAGATATTGAGCGTCAGCAGAACGCCGGCCAGATCGTCGCTCTCGAAGCGAGGATCAACACCATTCCAAATGTAAAGGTCGCGCTCGAAGGTATTACGGCGCAGTATCAATCTGCCAAGCAGACTTATGACGAGATATTAAAGAAAAAGAACGACGCAGAGACTGTTGTCGGAGTCGAGACAAACGCACAGGGCGAAACGATCCGCGTACAGGACCCTGCAAACGTGCCGCAATCGCCCGTCGCGCCAAAACGCTTCATGCTGACACTGGTCGGCACCGGCATCGGGCTCCTGATCGGATTTATCCTGGCGGCATTTTTTGAAGTTCCGAGACTTTTCAAGATCCAGAATATCGAAGACGCGAGACACTACACAGGGCTTCCTGTGCTGGCGTCGGTTCCGCCGCTTCTCTCTGTGGGAGAAAAGGATTTGATCAAGCGTTCGCATCGGTTAAAGCTGTTGGCAGGAGCGGCAGCTGCTTTAGTCATCATTCCGCTGATCGTGTTGATACTTCAGACGACGCGCGTATTTGAGAAATTGGTTTCATAAGAGAGGTAAATATGTACAAAGAATTCTTCGGTTTAGACGACATACCATTTACATTAACGCCCGACCCGCGTTTTATCGTTTTCACCCCGAGCTATAACGAAGTGCTCGCGAGCCTGTATTACGGGCTGGAAAACGCTAAAGGGCTGATCGTTCTGACGGGCGAGGTCGGCACCGGCAAGACGACCGCTCTGCGTTGGATACTGCGGCGACTTGATTCGAGCGTGCTGGCGGCCTATGTTTTCAATCCGCGCCTGTCGATCGACGAGTTTTACCAGCATGTCACGCAGATGCTCGGCATCAAGGAATGGACGAATAAGAGCGAGCTGCTCACCATATTGGGCAAAGTTCTTGAGGAGCGCCATCGACGCGGCCTTCGCACTGTGATCATTATCGATGAGGCTCACGAGTTGTCGGATTACGTGCTCGAAGAGATACGTCTCTTGCTCAACTTTGAATCGGACAACGCCAAGCATTTGCAGATCGTCCTCACGGGCCAGCCGGAACTTCGAGACAAGCTGAATCAAATGAACCTTCGGCAGTTAAAGCAGCGCGTTGCGCTTCGCTGCAACATACACCCGTATCCGAATGTTGAGGAAGTTGACCGTTACATCACCGAGCGGCTGCTTATCGCCGGCTCGGATCAGCCGAATATCTTTACGCCGGGCGCGGTTGATTTCATTTTCCAATGTTCCGAGGGCATTCCGCGAAATATCAATAACCTTTGCGACAACGCGATGGTTGCGGCGTATTCGGACGGCGAGCAGGTGATCAGCCGTAAAATTATCGAGGAGGTCGCTGAAAATCTCGATCTTCTGCCACGCAACGACAGCGTCCATTTAAACGGCTCGACGATGGATGTGCCGGCCGGCAGAGTTCTGCGTTCAAATGCGGCGGAAGATCTCTGGAACGGCCAGGCACGCACCGAGGCTGTGAAGCCTCGCGTGTTCAATGAAGAAGCAATATTCGAGAACGGATATACGAACGGTCATTCAAACGGCAAATCCAACGGCCATGCAAATGAGAATAACGTCGATCTATTTTTCGAGGACGAAGAAGGCGATGGTGTAAACCTCGAACTCGGCGGGCGGTTTTACAAGATTTAGACACAGACTTCGGAATTACAAAAACGGAGCATTCAAAAGATGAGCATTCTTAGGGCATTACAAAAGAAGCGTACCGAGGGCACTGACGGCGAAGCGATCTCGCCATCGGCAAACATCGTCCCGTTCAACTCGAACGGGCGACGCTCAAACAATCCGCCGGAGCTGCTTGCTGCAGCGGATCTGAACATCGGTACACCAAGTTCGGCGTTCATAGGGCAGCCGTATTCTGCGATCGGGACGGCACTCCCTGATTTGGAAACGGGTATATCTGCCGGGGCAAATATGAACGCCGATACCTTGACGCGTGTCGGCATCAGACATCTTCCTGACTTTGTCAGTTGGACAGTCGATGCCGAACGCGTCGAGCCAAGACTTGTCGCGATAACGCAGCCGCATTCCGGCTATTGCGAGGAATACCGCAGCCTCAGAACTCATGTTCTGCACAAGAGCCAGCGGGAAAAGCTGCAAGCCATCGTTGTCGCGAGCGTAAACCCAAGCGAAGGAAAATCTGTTACGGCGTTAAATCTGTCGTGGCTCCTGGCGCAGACCGACGGTGTCAGAGCTTTGATAATCGACAGCGACCTGCGCATGCCGAGCCTTGCCGATTACCTCGGCATCGAAACAGATAAAGGACTTTCGGACGTGCTTGCCGGCACGGCGACGCTCACGGAATGCATCGTCCGGTTGGAGCCCTCCGGCCTTCACATTTTGCCCGGCGGCGAAGCACGCCCTGATGTTGCCGAGTTGATCTCGGGCCCGAAATTCAAAGAGATCCTGCGCGAGGCGCGGGAGATGTTCGATTACGTCATTATCGATGCACCGCCGCTCGGCATTTTTACCGACGCGACTGTGCTCATTAATCAGGCTGACGGGGCAATGATCGTTGTGCGGGCAAACAAAACGAGTTACAGCGATGTAGATCGCCTGCTTGAGCCGCTGCCGCAGGAACGGCTGCTTGGCGTTGTCCTCAATCAGAGCGAAGCCGTTATGGACGAATCGCATTATTCCTATGGCTATTACAACTATAAGCGTTTGAACGAGAATGTCAGTCCGTAATTTTTTATTGTGACGAGATTTAGCCCGAGAATATTTTGGTTGATATTGGCAGATGCCGCCATTATTTACAGCGGCGTCATTCTCGCAATGTATCTCCGTCTCGGCCTTTCCGGTTCCACAAACGAGCTGCAAGAAAAAAACGGCTGGCTCAAGATATTACTGGCGTCATCGATATGTCTTTTGAGTCTCTATTTTTATGACCTTTACGATTACATCGTGATGACCAACCGCCGCGAACTGCTTCTGCGGCTGGTTCAGGCACTTGGCATCGGATGGGTTTTGCTTGCGCTGCTATTTTATTTCATTCCGCCGCTTCTTATAGGCCGTGGAGTTTCGCTCATCTCGGTTCCGATCATTTTGGGAATGCTCTTGGGATGGAGGATCTTTATCCATTCGCTGACTGGGCATCCTGAGATCGGCGAAAAGATACTGGTCGTCGGCACAGGGCAAACGGCGCTCGACACGGCCGAGGCGGTTTGGGAAAGGCGCGACGCCGGTTATCGCATCGTCGGGTTTGTCTCGGAAAATGGAGCCAAACCAAAAGAAAAACTTGGCCGGTCGGA
>CAZUEI010000251.1:0-3635 GCA_964618985.1 uncultured Chloracidobacterium sp. | reverse complement strand
AAACATAATCTATGGCCGCATCAAGATGTCACTCCTTCCATAGGTATTTTCGACTGCGGCCGCGTGACCAGATCTGAATCTCGGGATCAATCAGTCGAAGCTCACGTAATTTCCTGGTTGAATACGCTTTGAAAGTGTCGGCAATCCGTTCGGGCCTTGCCTCGGCGCCAACGACCACATGGCCGTGATTTGAGCGAACGTTAACCGCATACAATATGTAATCCCGATGCTGGCAAACTTCTTTGATGCTGTCCTGAACTGCTTTTCTCTGTGAACGGTCTAGAATGACAGGTTTTCCAATCGTTTCCTCTTCCATTCGTTCTTTAAGCGGCACATTAATATCAATGACCTTTGTTTCATACTTGCCTTTGCGATTACGCCTTACCGATGTTCGTTCGTCACCGTGAAGCCATGTTCCGTAAGTCCTGAATGTGATCAGGTATGCAAGCGGAAATTCGTTTTCCTCGTAATCGTCATGCATGGTTTTTTCTGCGTTGCTTCTACCGCCCTTACTTACGTGCGGGCTTACGCATCCCTTGGACGTCTGGTCGGCCAGTGCGCGTCGGGAGCCACCGGGTCGGGTTGTTTTGACGAAACATTTTCGGCGCTTACATCGGCCAGAATAAAATTCTCAGAAGGAACAGGCTCACCGTGCAGACGGCGAAGCATCGCAAGTTGTCCGGCATGCGTCATCGCGTCAGAGAAAGGCCCCTGCAGCATTCGCTCTTCCGTAGTGTCGATCAACGGAGTTCCATCGTCTAAATGCTGGCGAAGATCGGCGAGATTTTGATGAAACCGCTCTATCTCCTCTTCAAAAGTCTCAAGCGGCTCCGGCCAATAACTTCCGCCGATAAAGAACGTCCGGGCATAACCCAGCACGCTCGCCATGTGCCGCACAAGTTCCATCGGCGTTCTGACGCCGCCGCCCGCATCAAACTCAGCAAACGATTCCGGCGCACCGCGCAACGCCTTCTGCGTCCGGTACGCCAACGCCCCAAGAAAATGCCTCAACATCTGCCGTTTTTCGTTTATCACGACCTGATTCTATCATGTGAATCAATGATAATTATTGCAAAAGCCCGCACGTAAGTAAGGGCGGTACACACAACGCTGAATCTAACGCCCTTACTTACGTGCGGGCTTATGCACTTCAGCCAAAAAATTCATTGACCGCGACTGTTAATACACGTTAAACTTATAAAAGCATAGTTTCGCCCTGTGCGTCCTTTCTATCAGCACAGCGACCTTACCTATCGGGCGAAACTTCACTGACCTCTTTTATTTATGCCAACCCGAATTGATGATCTTTTGCGAATGGCGATGAGCTTTGGGGCTTCGGATCTGCATCTGCGTGCAGGTTCGTTTCCGGTGATCCGCGTAACGGGCGAGTTAAAGCCGCTTTCGGGCGTGAGCCGGATGTCGCAGGACGAGACGCTCGAAATGGCGTTCTCGATGATGTCGAACCGCCAGAAGCAGCATTTTAAAGAGGCATACGAGGTTGATATCGGTTACGGAGTCCCCGGTTTGGGGCGCTTTCGTGTCAATATCTTTCAGCAGCGCAACACTATCGGCATGGTCGCCCGCGTTATCTCGGACGCGATAAGAAACTTTGCCGAGCTCGGCATGCCGCCGATCCTAAACGATATCGCCGACGAGAATCGCGGCCTTGTTCTCGTAACGGGCACGACCGGCTCGGGCAAATCGACCACGCTCGCCGCCATCGTCGATCACATCAACGAAAAACGAAACTGCCACATCGTCACCATCGAAGACCCGATAGAGTTTTTGCATAAAGATAAGGAGTCATTTATCACGCAGCGCGAGGTTGACGTTGACACTCGATGTTTTGCCGAAGCGTTGCGAGGAAGTTTGCGTCAGGACCCTGACGTGATCCTCGTCGGCGAAATGCGCGACCTCGAAACCATCGAAACAGCCCTCGTCGCCGCCGAAACCGGCCACCTTGTGCTTTCGACGCTGCACACGCTCGACGCTCCGGAAACTCTGACACGCATCATTTCCGCATTTCCGCCGTATCAGCAGAAGTCGATTCGAATACAACTAGCGGGTTTGTTGAAGGCAGTGATCTCGCAGAGGTTGATGAAGTCGGCGAGGGGAAGCAGCCGGATACCGGCGGTCGAGATCTTGAGATCAACGCCGCTCATACGCGATTACATCCTGCACGAGGAAAAGACAAAGAGCATCCGCGACGCCATCGCCGCCGGCACTTCGCAATACGGCATGCAGACCTTTGACCAATCGCTGTTTTACCTCTATCAATCAGGCCTGATCACGCTCGACGAAGCTCTTCGCGGCTCGAGCAACCCGGACGAATTTCGTCTACGGCTCGCCGGCATCTCAAGCGCGAGCATGTCAACGCGCGACGAAATGGAAAAGGAAAGCGGCGTCAGCAGTTTACACAATTATCACCCCACAGTTTGATCGTTATTAAAATTAGCCGCGACTGCACGGATTGGAATTCTTCGTGCCGTCGCGGTTAAATTTTTCAATGTCCGCAAATATCCATTTTTCAAGGATTTTTCGGCTGTTTGTGCTTGACACGAACGGCATTTTGCGTGTAAATTTGTCGTTTACCAAGCTGAGCGGAAGGTAACGAAGATCGAAGCAATTATTTTTGCCCGCCGTAGCATTTAGTTTTTCCAGAATGCAAATTGCAGGTAAGGTTGTCGGTTTTCGGATTTTGCGCTTGCCGGCTTTGGTAAATGACTGAGAAGACATAATTTAGGAAGGAAGTTTAAACACGCTTAATGACAAACGAGTTAACCACGGACGCTGAAGAATCGGCAACGATCGAGAAAACAGCGATTGAACAATCAGAATCATCAACCGCGACGGCTGAGGCCGTTGCTTTACAACCAGAGGCAACGCCTGCACCAGAAATTGCTGAGGAACCGATCCTTGAGCTGCCGGCTGAACAGCCGGCCGAAACGAGCGCACCTCCAGTCGCTGAAGTTGCCCCTGCTGCTGCACCTGTTCCACAACCTGCTGCTGCTGCGGTGGCAGAAGAACCGGCCGAAGATGGCTCGTCGAATGAGATCGACTTTGGCGCGATCCTCGAACAGTTTGAGCAGGAACAGACTCAATTTCACTCAGGTGAGTTAGTTACCGGAACGGTCGTCGGCGTTACTGATCGCGGCGTTTTGGTTGATTTTGGTTACAAGTCTGAGGGGTTCGTGCCGCCCGAGGAATTGACCGGGCCTGACGGCGAAATAACCGTCAAGGTCGGCGAGACTCTTGAGGTGGTTATCCGCAGCATCCATTCCGGCGACTCGGCGCCGCAACTATCACGCACGGACGCTCTTGGCCGTAAGGTCTGGGACGACATCGAAGCTGCATTCACGTCGGAAACTCCGGTTGTTGGCAAGATCATTGATAAAACAAAAGGCGGCCTGCGTGTTGACCTCAATGGCATTGAGGCATTTCTTCCCGGTTCGCAGATAGATTCGCGACCCATACGTGGGCTTGATACATATATTGGCCAGGATATCGAGGCGAAGATCATAAAATTCAGCCGCCGTCGAAACAACATCGTTCTGTCGCGCAAGGTCTTGACTGACGAAGTAGTAAATGCAGAAAAGGCTGCGACACTTGCAAAGATCGGCCTCGGCTATGTCGTA
>CAZUEI010000250.1:0-3643 GCA_964618985.1 uncultured Chloracidobacterium sp. | reverse complement strand
AATATGTTCAATATATAATCCATGCAACGCATTGCTGATAGGGCTTAGCTCCATTGCAGTGCGGCAAGCGGTGTCTATGGCCAGTCGATCATATTTTGCTTGCAATGAGAGGGCTTTTAAAGTAAGCTGTTCGGGAATTTACGTTTCAGGCCGATCTTCTAGCTTTTTAGATGACCGACAGGTTCTCTCACGAGCGTAAATTGTGTTTGCACAAAACCAACAGGAGGCCGGTTTATGCCGCACTTGATCTCTTTACTGCGTTCCCATTTCGCGAGTTTGATCTTTTTGTTTGCGATCATTGTTTGTTTTGCGGTTGCGGCACAGGTGGGCTCTGCGCTCTCTGCGACTGATACCGACTCTCTATCGGAAAAAATAAGGGGCAATGACCTTAACAGTTCGGACGGCGATGCGACATTTTCAAATTTAGACAATGCCGGTTTTGAATCAGCAGGGGATGGGGAAGATTCTGTCGCGAGAGATGTTGCGGCTGCCGATCCTCCCGTTCTGGGAACATATCCGGTTATTTCCAATGTTGTATTAAGCGGAAATACAACTATTGCACCGTCGTCAACACCCGTAGGTGTAACAAGCATCAATGCGTCAACTAATCCGAAATTTGCGGGTATCCTTACCGCCGATCCCGCGACAGGAATCGTACGAATAACCAATGCCAATCCTGCCGGCAATTACTCTATAATAGTAATGGCGTTTGGCCCGGGCGGTACCACTACAACATCCTTTGACCTTAATGTAACCAGCGGAACACAGTGCAACGGTGAGGTTGCGTTTGCTACGCCGTCACCAAGCGGCGTAAACGTAAACGCTCCAGTGCACGCACTTGCTCTCGGTGATTTCAATAATGACAGTAACCAGGACCTTTTGATTTCGAGCAACCATGAATCCAATATTAGGCTCTTCTTGGGCGTAGGAGACGGCACGTTTCTAGTCACGGGAACACCAATCCCAATTGGATCTCCGAATGTGCCTCGGGTCGCAGACGTTAACAACGATGGAAAACAGGATTTTGTCGTAGCAAATCCTGATTCAGAAACTGTTTCCGTCAGACTTGGGGACGGTGCGGGTGGTTTTACATCTCCTGCCATCCCGCAGTTCGTAATTTCTGGCGATCTCACGGGCGTGATACTTAAAGATTTTAATTTGGACGGGAAGGCTGACCTACTTATTGGTAAGTTTGGTTCCCCTAATGAAGTGCGGCTTGGCGACGGACTTGGGGGATTTGGTTCTCCAACTGAAGTAATCGCAACGATAGGGGCGATCGCCAATCTTAACAATGACAATATCCCGGATATTATTTCGCCTGCTGGTGTTGCTATCTATACCTACCTGGGTGACGGCAGCGGCGGATTCACACTTGGTGGTGGCGCAGGCTTATCTTCAGGCTACTCTCCGGCGTCCGTAACACCAGGCGAATTTATCGGAGACGGTAATCAAGATGCCGTTTTTCCGAACATTTCGAATGCATCTTTTACATTATTACAGGGCAACGGTTTAGGTGGAGTCGCACTTCAGACTCCGTCATTCCCTGTTACCGGCTTTCCCAGCCAAATACTGCCTTCCGATCTGAATCGTGATGGAAAACAGGACCTCTTGATCTTCAGAAGTTCCTCTGGTTTCTCCGTTGCGATTCGTTTGGGAGATGGTGTGGGTGGATTTACCACACCGACCAATTCGGAGGTGGTTACCTCAGGTTCGCATTTTCTCGCAACGGTCGCTGATTTCAACAATGATGAGAAACAAGATTTTGCGGTTGGGCTTCAAGGGACTGCTACTACGACAGTCCGCTTGGGTGAATGTCTGATGGCGGAGATGAATGTGACTGGCAACGGTCAGTCGATCGCAAATGGTGATGGGCTCCCGACGATAGCCGACCATACAGATTTTGGCTCGACTTTGGTTTCCGGCGGGACGGTAGTGAGGACATTCACAATCCAAAATCTAGGCAACGCGTCGCTCAATTTGACGGGAACGCCAAGGGTCGTTTCGAGCGGCACGAACGCCTCGGAATTTACAGTCACCATGGATCCGACATCACCGATCGCTGGACCAGGCAGCACCACATTTCAGGTTACCTTCGATCCGGGCGGTGCGGGACTGCGTACTTCAAATTTGATCATCGAGAATGACGATTTTGACGAGAATCCATACGAGTTTTCCATCCAAGGCACCGGTTCTGCCGAAACGCCGACAAACACAGCGACTGCGACGGCCACTTCTACGCCAAGTCTGCCGCCATTGGTCACAACGAACGCGGCGTCTTCGGTAGCAGGCACAACGGCTTCGCTGAATGGCACGGCCAACCCCAACGGTGATTCAACAACTGGCTGGTTCCGTTACAGTTCTACAAATCCCGGCACTTGCAACGACTCGTTTGGAACGAGGGCACCGGCTAGCGGCGGTTCTGCGCTTGGAGCCGGGACATCACCGGTCGCTTATTCGCAAGGAATCACCGGATTGAACGGAACAACGACATACTATTTCTGTGCTATTGCTCAGAATGGTATTGGGACATCTTTTGGCGCGGTGCTTTCATTTACTACTTCGGCGGCAGGACTGCCGACAGCGACGACTAACGCTGCATCTTCGGTAGCAGGCACAACGGCTACGCTGAATGGCACTGCCAACCCTAACGGCGATTCAACGACGGGTTGGTTCCGTTATAGCTCTACAAATCCCGGCACTTGCAACGACTCGTTTGGCACGAGAGCGCCGTCGAGCGGAGGTTCTGCGCTTGGAGCCGGGACATCGGCGGTCGCTTATTCGCAAGGGATCACCGGATTGAACGGAACAACGACATATTATTTCTGTGCTATTGCACAAAATGGTATTGGAACATCTTTTGGCGCGGTGCTTTCGTTTACTACGTTGGCGGCAGGAGTGCCATTAGCGACAACTAACGCCGCGTCGTCGGTGGCAGGCACAACGGCTACGTTGAATGGCACTGCCAACCCCAACGGTGATGCAACTACAGGCTGGTTCCGTTACAGCAGCACGAACCCTGGCACTTGCAATGACACTTTTGGAATAAGAGCACCGGCGAGCGGCGGTTCAGCACTTGGCTCCGGCACATCGGCGGTCGCTTACTCACAGGGGATAACCAGCTTGAGCGGAACAACGACATATTATTTCTGCGCGATCGCGCAGAATGGCGTCGGAACATCGTTCGGCGCGGTGCTTTCGTTTACTACGCCGACACCATTACCGTTAGAGCCGACGAGTTGGGATTTTGGTAGTGTCACTGTCGGAAGTTCCAGCTCTCCTCAGACGTTTACCATTACGAACAACGGGCCCGGAATCTGGACCATAAACGGTGTCTCGACGATCTCTGGAAATCCCATTGATTTTTTGCCAAATACTCCGACGTTGCCGATAACTCTTGCATTGGGAGAAAGCACGACTTTTACAGTTACATTCTCGCCGGGAGACGTTGGCCCGCGCGGGACTTTCCTCGCTCTTGACCAGACACGCGACCCTTCGGTCACCGCGAGCGTAAGCGGAACGGGTGTCGCTGCAACACCGACCTCAACTCCGACGCCTTCGGAAACGCCTTCTATCAGCGGGTCGATCACATACGGCAACGCGATCGGTAATCCGGCACCGCCGAGGTTTGTGAAGAACGTATCGT
>CAZUEI010000249.1:0-3675 GCA_964618985.1 uncultured Chloracidobacterium sp. | reverse complement strand
TGCCGGAACGGTCATTGTCGATCGCACCGCGATAAAGCAGTACGTTCTTTGCATCAACAAAATAAACCTCCGGGGTTCGACTAGCTCCGAGCTTGTCTGCGAGGGAGCTGTTTTTGTCTATCAGAACCGGAAAATTGAAAGTCAAAGCCGCGTGTGATTTAACGTCCTCATTTTTTTCGGTGACATTCGAATTGATGCCTATGACGTTAATTCCCTTTGCCTTGTAATCAGAGGCGATCTGATTCATTCGCTCGTTATAAAAACGAACGACCGGGCATTGGGCCGAGACAAAAATGATAACGGCGCCTCTTGTGCCTTTCATTTCGTTCAATGTCTGCATTTTTCCGCTCGTGTCGGCCAACGAGAAGTTTTCCATTGCCGCCCCAATGCTTAAGCCCTGACCGTTTGCTGCCAACGCAAATGCAAAAAAAATAGTAAATAAAAATGCTGCTCGTTTCATAAAGTTTATGCTCCAAGGAAATTTAGTTTTTTCAAATCTATCAGTCTGCTTCCTTACCGGACAAGTTATATGGTATTTTTACGCAACTTAACAGAAAACAGTTTCGTTCATTCAAAAGCTGAATGTTCTTTTGATGCAATAAATGTCACTTAGGGCTAAAATCATACTGAATAATGTTGTCGAGATTCTAATTTTTGAATCTGTTTAAGCGATTTTCCCGAAAAACACCATGACAAGGAATTAATATGCCAACAATTAGAAATCAATCTGACAGAGAAAACTTGATCGAACGGTTAAAGAGACTTTCTGGCGATGAAAACCCGGCATGGGGCAAGATGAATGTCAATCAAATGGTGTCTCATCTGGTCCAGGCGGGCGAACTTCCTTTCTTGGCGAGCCTTCCCGACAAAAGCAATTTTTTCTCGAGGACGTTTATCAAGCCCCTGATATTGTATGTTCTGCCGATGCCGAAGGAAGTAAAAACTTCACCGGAAATGAACCAGCAGGAGAACGGACGAAAGCCGCTGGATTTTGATGTGGATAAAAGTTTAGTGATCGATTCTATCAATAAAATTGGCGATCTGCCTGTTGATCACGAATGCAAATACCATCCGTTTTTCGGAAAAATGAACGCGAAAGAATGGGCAGTCATTGCACACAAGCACATAGACCATCATTTAAAACAATTTGGCGTTTGAGCGTTCTATTGAATCTTTGGTTCAGACTACCCAAACAGCCGCGGCAGCCTCCGCTGTAAGTTTTTCGGGAGTAATATTTCCATTGCGTCATCGACGGTTACAATGCCAGCGATATCTCCGTCGTCGTCGATCACTGGCAGGGCGAGCAGATTATATTCCGAGATCGTCTGGGCAACTTCTTCAGCGGACTCGGACGGATGAGCGAAGCGAAATTCAGATCGCATAACCTCTTCAAGTTTCTTTGTCGGGTCGGCAAGTATTAATGATCGAAGACTGATGACACCGCATATCTTCCATGAATCCTTTTTCTCAACAACATATAGGTAATAGATCATGTTCGGCGTTTCGGCCATTTCGCGAAGCGATCGTATCGTCTCGCCTACAGTTATATCCCTCGGAAAAACGACGAATTCAGTAGTCATCAGACCGCCTGCAGTATCGTGCTCGAAATTCATCAACTCGGCGACATCGGCTTTTTCGTCGGGTTCCATAAGGTCGAAAAGCTCTTGCGCTTTTTCATCGTCCATTTTGTCGAGGACATCAACAGCATCATCAGGCGACATTTCTTCGAGAATATCGGCGGCACGTTCCTCGTCCATATCTTCCAGGATCTGGGCCTGCGCTTCGGTGGACATTTCCTCTAGAGTGTCGGCGGCAGTTTCGTCGTCCAGGCTCTCGACGACCTCGGTGCGATGTATCGGCGAGAGTGACTCGGCGAGTTGTGCGATCTCGACCGGGTGGAGCCGGGAAAGCTTGTCTTTTGATGATTTTAGCTGCACGGTGACGGTCGCCGTGTCGGTCGCGAGATAGCCGACGTCGGCCCAATCGATGACTTCGACGGGGCGGTCGCTGCCGTAAAAGCCTTTGGGCATAAGCCGCCGGACGAAGCCCTGCAGGCTCACGTCTGCACCGGAGACGCGCCAGATGTCGCCGGCTTCGATCAATTGCACGTCGTTGACGCGAACAACGCGTTTACCGTCAACGTCGATCAACTGGTTATCTAAC
This sequence comes from uncultured Chloracidobacterium sp., assembly GCA_964618985.1. Lineage (GTDB taxonomy): Bacteria > Acidobacteriota > Blastocatellia > Pyrinomonadales > Pyrinomonadaceae > OLB17. The sequence continues at coordinate 1,512 of CAZUEI010000249.1, read as the reverse complement.
ACATCTTTGCCAAGCAAAACTTCCCCCTCGCGGCGGATGAACGGCGTCAGATCGAGGATCGCCGAGGTCATTTTTGCTCCGTGCAGGCCGAGATCGGTAAAATCGCGGCTCGGCATAAAGAAATTACGTCTTCGATAGCGTGCGACAAGGCCGATCACGGGCGGATGCTCTTCCTCGCCGTATCTGACGAGCACGTCATTGATGGCCGCGATCTTTTCGTTGCGGGCGTCAAAAATGGGCCGGTTTAGGATTTGCGAGACGTAAAGCATTTGTCAGTAGTCAGTAGTCAGTGGTCAGTTTTCAGTAATCAAAGACAGATTACCATTCACCGTTCACCATTTACCATTCAACATTAATAGTAAACCTTGTTAAATATTTTTATATTTTGTGGAAACATGCGCGCTTTGGGCATTTTTAATAAATAGACGAAGATACAGCCGGAAACGGTTGGAAATCGTGCAAGTCCCCGTCCGCCTCACCTGCCAAAATGAAACCATCACACACCACCAAAGCCCTCATTATCTCATTACTCACAGTAATTCCCGCCTTTTCTCAAGACCGTCCGCGCGTTCTTGATAATTTTTCCATTGCCCGAGGCGTTCAGGTACACCGAACGGAGTTTATCCCCGTTGCGGCCAAGACAAAATCAAAATCGGCTTCTAACAAAGCCACTGCCGGAAACAAACCGCTCGTTCAAAAGACGGCCTCGGTTCAAAAAGCCCAGCCGCGAATGGGCGTGACCGAAGGCCTCGCCGACCGCGAGTTTGTGCGTCCTCCATCCAATAACGTGGCAATGTCCGCAAACTCTCAAATGAAGGGCTTTACGACCGGCGATTTGACGATCGACTCGTATATTGTTGATTCAAGCCGCAAATATGGCATTGATCCTTTGCTGATCTACGCGCAGATGCACCAGGAATCGTCATTCAAGCTGAAGGCCTTATCGCACAAAGGCGCAAGCGGCCTGATGCAGCTTATGCCCGGGACAGCTCGGCGCTTAGGCGTCACAAACATCTACGACCCGAAGCAGAACATCGATGGCGGCGTCAAATACATGCGGATGCTGCTCGATATGTTCGGCCAGGATATGAATCTCGCCCTGGCGGGCTACAACGCCGGCGAAGGTGCCGTTATGAAATACGGCTACCAAATACCGCCATACAACGAGACGCGCGAATACGTCCGCCGCATCTCGGCCCGCTACGCCTCGATCTCGGACGGCTCTTTTGCGCGCAATTACCGCCGAATGAGTGCACCGCAGGTGGCAAAACTCGAAAAGAAAGCCGCGCCGCCGCTGACCATATTTGAGCCCGTCGTCATCGCCATCCGCCTTCCCGACGGCCGCATGCGATTAGTAAATCAGTAAAGTGTTCTCCAAATAGTCGAAAAGACTTGCGGCCGGCACGCGTCGGCCGCGTTTTTTTGTTCCTATAGAATGGGATCGGGTGGGACGGGCGATTCGGGAGGTTTGGGGCGTTTTTTGGCTGTTTTTACTAAAAGCGACTGGATAAC
>CAZUEI010000248.1:0-3719 GCA_964618985.1 uncultured Chloracidobacterium sp. | reverse complement strand
CTTTCAACTCCGACGGCGTTTGCTATTCATCCGGATGGGCGCTTTTTTATCACGCAGCAGGGCGGCGCTCTACGCATAATTAAGAACGGGGCCCTACTTCCGACGCCGTTTACAACGGTCACCACGACGTCGAGCGGCGAGCGTGGTTTGCTTGGCATTGCCATTGATCCCAACTATGCGGTAAATCGCTACATCTACGTTTATTACACCGCCTTGACGCCCGCGACGCACAATCGTGTCAGCCGCTTTACGGCAGATCCGGCAAACGAAGACGTGGCTCTTGCGGGCAGCGAGTTGGTAATACTTGATCTCGACAATCTCAGCGGCGCGACAAATCATAACGGCGGAGCGATACACTTTGGCCTCGATGGAAAGCTCTACGTCGCAGTTGGCGATAATGCAAGTTCCGCAAACGCGCAGTCACTCAATAACCGTTTGGGCAAAATGCTCCGCATCAATTCCGACGGAACGATTCCCGGCGATAATCCAACTACTTTTCCGGGCATTGCCGGTTCGCCGACGGGATTAAATCAGGCGATCTGGGCGGTCGGCCTGCGTAACCCATATACGTTCGGGGTCCAGCCGGGCACGGGCCGTATGTATATCAACGACGTCGGCCAAAACACCTGGGAAGAAATAGATGACGCCGGCGCCGGAATAAATTACGGCTGGCCGACATGCGAAGGCGCGTTTCTCCAAGGCTCAACCACGCCGTGCACAAATCCCAATTTTACCAACCCCGTTTACACATACTCTTCGTCCGCCGGCAGCGAATGCACGATCATCGGCGGCTCGTTTTATAACCCGACAAACGCAACATTTCCTGCCTTGTATGTCGGCAAATATTTCTTTGCTGATTACTGCGCAGGCTGGATAAAATATGTCGATCCCGCAAGTCCGTCAGGAACCGGCGCGGCTCCGACCTTTGCGACAGGCATCGGCTTTGGAGCTGTGGACATCCACGTCGCAAACGACGGCAGTCTTTATTATCTGCACCGCTCGAACGGCACTCTTTTCCGCGTGCAGTTCACAGGCAATCCAACACCGACAAACACGCCGACTGCGACAAATACCGCAACCCCGACTAACACGGCAACGGCCACGCCGACATTTACGCCGACGCCCATCAACTGCAACAACACGCTCTATGCTTCGGACACGACCGGCGCTCTGTTCACGGTAAACACGAACACCGGCGTCGGCTCGCTTGTGGGCACGCTGCCGACCGGGGCAACGACAGAGATCGAGTATGATCGCATCAACCAGCTTGCATTTGCCCAGGCGGGCGGCGTTGCCTTTTTCGGCCAGGAATTTAATCTCGCAACCGGGGCAGGCATAGGCAATCAGATTCCGAATGCGCACACATTCACCGGCCTCGAATGGGTCGGCGGGACACTCTACGGCGCGTCTATCGACGCCACAAACGGCAATTCGTCGCTTAGAATTCTCGACCCATGGACAGGCGCTTCAACTCTGATCGGACTCACCGGCTTGGGTCCAATTTCCGGCCTGGCCTATGACGAGGGAAGCGGGACAATGTTTGGAGTCACGGCCGGCTCCGGCATAAGTGCGCTTGTAACCATAAATCTGGCGACCGGCACGGCGGCCTCGGTGGGTTCGACCGGCATCGATGCTCTCGGCAGCCTCGAGTTTGCCCCCAACGGGCTTCTTTACGCCGGCGGCGGTCAGGCAGCCTCAGGAAACCTCTACATCATTAACCAGATCACCGGAGCCGCGCTGCTTGTTGGCCCAACCGGCTTCGGAAACATCAGCGGCCTCGTCAACTTCTGCGTCCAAACAGCTACGCCGACAGCGACCGCCACGCCGTCTTTTACACCAACGGCGACGTTCACCGCTACCGCGACATTTACGCCAACAGCAACTTTTACAGCTTCAAACACACCTACGCGCACGAATACTAATACGCCGACGGCGACAAATACGAACACGCCAACACCCACGGCAACGAATCCGCCCGGTTCGCCTACTACGACGCCAACGTGGACGGCAACAAACACGCCGACTAACACGGCAACTGCGACGGTAACTGCTACCTCGACGCCTTCGGACCATCGCGCCGCATTCGATTATGACGGTGATCACCATTCGGACATTTCTGTATTTCGTCAGTCTGAGGGTGCGTGGTATCTCGCGCAGTCGCAGGACGGGTTTTTTGGAGCGCAGTTTGGATTAAGCACGGACAAGATAACGCCTGCTGATTTTGACGGCGACGGCAAGACGGACATTGCAGTTTACCGGCCATCGACAGGCATCTGGTATGTGCTGAACAGTTCTAACGGGACGGTTACTTATTATCAGTTTGGACTCGCCGACGATCTGCCTACGCCTGCCGATTATGACGGCGACAATAAAGCGGACGTGTCAGTTTTCCGGCCTTCGGACGGCACTTGGTATCGACAGAACAGTGGAAACGGAACGTTCTTTGGCATCCAATTTGGTGCGAGCGAGGACAAGCCGACGGTTGGCGATTTTGACGGTGACGGCAAATCGGACATTGCCGTATTCCGTCCTTCGACCGGCGCGTGGTATCAAATTCATAGTTCTGACGGATCAATACACGGCCAGAATTTTGGTTTTGGAACCGATATCCTCACGCCTGCCGACTATGACGGCGACGGCAAGACTGACGTTGCGGTATTTCGCCCGTCGGACGGCTACTGGTATGCAAGGAACAGTTCCGACGGGGCGTTCACTTATAAGATATTCGGCCTCGCAACCGATATACCGGCACCCGGCGATTTCGATGGCGACGGCCACGCGGACATAAATGTTTTCCGCCCGTCCGACGGCACATGGTATCGCCAAAACAGCTCTAATGGTCAATTCATCTCAACTCCATTCGGAACTAACGGCGACAAACCGACAATGACAGCGTTTAGGTATTAGGAATGGCAATGAATGAACCATTTGACGCGCGGCGTTTTGATCGAAGGCTGTTTGCAGCCGTGGCGATACTTTTTCCGGTTGCAGTTCTGATCGGTTTTGCTCCGACGTATTATTTCAAGCTCGCATTCGACAGCCCGCCTCTGAATCTGCTTGTGCATGCGCACGGGTTATTTATGACGGCGTGGATCGCTTTGTTCATGACGCAGGTTTATCTCATCTCGTCAAAGAGAGTAAAAATACATCAGCGGCTTGGAATTTTGGGAATCATTCTCGCGCCTATTCTCGTCGCACTCGGCGCGATGACAGGCATTGCTTCGGCTGCACGCGGCGGCGGAGTGCCCGGAATACCGCCACTTTCATTTTTGATCGTGCCGCTCGGCGACGTTTTTGTGTTTGCAATTCTCTTTGCCGGAGCCATCTATTACCGTCGCAAACCGGCCGATCACAAACGCCTGATGCTCCTTACCGTATTAAATTTCCTTCCGCCTGCTCTCGGCAGATTTCCTTTCGCGTTTGCCGGCACGCCGCCGTTTTTCTACGGTGTCCCCGATCTCCTCGCGATCATTTTTCTCATTTACGACACCTGGCGCAACCGCAAACTCAACAAAGTATTTCTCGCGGGAACATTACTGCTGATCGCCTCGCACATACTTCGCTTGACGCTCTCCGGCACCGACACATGGCTCCGCATCGCCGCGTGGCTGACAAGCTGGGCGACTTGATACGATCCGAGTTTTACCTATCGCTTTATCAACCATTACCATATAGGTAGTGCGGATCCTTATTGTAAAACTCGGCAGTATTGGCGATAT
>CAZUEI010000247.1:0-3720 GCA_964618985.1 uncultured Chloracidobacterium sp. | reverse complement strand
ATATCATCGTTTTCAAATATCCCGGAAATAAGATCCATCCCGAAATGGACAGTTCGCGAAAGATAATTCCTTACCAGATCAATTACGTAAAACGCGTGATCGGCTTGCCGGGCGAGACGGTCGAATTCCGGGACAATCAGGTTTTTGTAAACGGCCAGTTGCTGCCCGAGCATCGCATTATTGGCGACGCCCAGGACAACCAATCGGCGCTCGAAACAAGGGAGTTCGAGGAACGCCAGCCTGATCAGGCTTATAACGTATATTACTCAAAAGACACAATGGAACCGATCAAGGCGGGCCAGCATCTTTCGCGGCGCGGTTATGAGTTTGGCGTAAAGGACAAGACGATGGCCGTGCCTCCGAACAGCTTTTTTGTAATGGGCGACAGTCGCGACAACAGCGAAGACAGCCGCTATTGGGGCTTTGTCCCGCGAGAGCTAATAATCGGGCGAGCTATGTTTGTCTATTGGTCATGCGACCGCGGTGCGTCGAACGGCGATTTCTTTGGCTGCATCACGCATCCACGCCTTAGCCGCATCGGACATTTTGTAAAGTAACTCCTGAATGAAGATCAATTTTAGCGAAGAGATAGCCTCAGCCTTACGCGAAGGCCATCCCGTCGTTGCGCTCGAATCGACAGTCATTGCCCATGGCCTGCCGTATCCGCAAAATCTGGAAACGGCTTTCAAATTAGAATCGGTCATCCGTGAAGGCGGAGCAGTTCCGGCAACGATCGCGGTTTTTGATGGTGAGTTTTTCGTTGGACTTAATAAGGATCAGATCGAAAGGCTCGCGACCGGCAAAAACATCCGCAAGATCTCAAGGCGCGATCTGGCAATAGCAGTTGCAAATAAATTGACCTGCGCGACGACGGTTGCGACGACCGCTTTCATTGCACATCGAGCCGGTATCAAGGTTTTTTCGACAGGCGGCATCGGCGGTGTGCATCGCGGGTTTTCGGTGGATATTTCTGCTGATCTGCCGGAGCTTGCACAGACGCCGATCACTGTTGTCTGCTCCGGCGCCAAGATCGTTCTCGACCTTCCGGCTACACGCGAATGGCTGGAAACTCACGGTATTACGGTTCTAGGCTGGCAATGCGACGAAATGCCAGCGTTCTATGCGCGTTCGAGCGGTTTGGCAGTGGATGAAAAAGTCGAGACCGCAAATGACGTTGCCGCTATTGCCGCTGCTCGCGATGAATTAGCATTAAAAAATGCTGTTGTCGTGACTGTTTCCGTGCCGCAGGAATTTGAAATTGATCGTTCTGAATTGGAATCAATTCTCGCTGACGCATTAAAACTAGCCGATGAAAAAGGGATTGCCGGTAAAGAGATCACACCGTTTCTCCTTGCTCAAATGTCAGAACGCAGCGGAGGCCGGACACTTGCCGCAAACATTGCGTTACTTGAAAACAACGCCCAAGTCGCCGCCGAAATAGCAAAAACTATTTCGCAGCAGACATCTCCATCTTTATCTTGAGGGCGTCAAGACGCTTTTGTGCCTCAGCAACTTCAGTAGAAGCGGGGAATTTAGTGATGATTTCCTTCCAACTTGCACCTTCATAATGAAATTGTTTGGCGGCTGAATTGAATAGAAACACGATGCCGAGCTTCCGATAACGATCTAGTCTGACATAGTTGAGATAATAGCTATGCAGCGGAGCGGCGGAAGCTGCCATCTCGGCACGTTTCAGGTTATTATTGGCATGTTTCGAAATTCTTGCAGCTTCCTCTTCGATCAAATCGCCAAAAAGCAAAAGTATCGATGGCCTGAGTTTTGAATTTGGATAAAGCTCAAAAAACTCTTTTGCAGCCTCGATCTGATCAAATCCATCCAAAGCTTGGACAAGCCTTGCCAATCTTTCCTCGTCGCCAGCACGGAATTTGCCAAAAACCGCATCAGCCTGAACCCATCCGAAATTCTTTGGCGGAACCGTGACACGATAAAACTTGACACCGTCAGCCTCAGCCACACCGAGTATCTGAACAATGCGGCCGCGCGACATTCTATGCACGGATTCTGAAAACAAGCTTGGATTCTTACGCAAGAGGGAAAGAGTTTCGTCTATGACGACGGCGGTCTGGCCTATCTCGCCGCTTTTTTGCGTGGCTGCAACTTTGGGTTTTGTGACAACAGCCGAGCGTTTTCGCTGCTGAGCATTTAACGAGCCGCAAAAAACGACGAAGATTAACAGAAGTGTTGTAAATAAAGGGAGTTTCATAAGTTTTCCCTGAGCCGACACACTACTTCGGCTTTTGTGAGCGTTTTATTTTGTCCTGCATTCCAGAATGATTAAAATGACAGATCGCAACGGCAAGCGCATCGGCCGCATCATGCGGCGTCGGGACCGACTTCATTTTCAAAAGTATCTTTACCATTTCCTGCACCTGGTGCTTTTCGGCATTGCCGTAACCTACCACTGTCTGTTTTACCAGCCTCGGCGCGTATTCGGCGATCTCAATCCCACGCTGTTCGGCGAGTAGCAACATTGTTCCTCGAACCTGCCCAAGTTTTAATGCCACGCCTACATTGACTGCGTAAAACGTGTCCTCAACCGAGAGCACGTCGGGCGAATGTGTCGCCATTATCTCGGCGACGGCATTGTAAATATTCAACAAGCGTTTGGAAAATTGCTGCTTTGGATTCGACTTGACAGTGCCAAAATCGACTAGCGTGTATTTTGACCCGCTGCCGTCAACGACGCCCCAACCGAGCGTTTCGCTGCCGGGATCGATTCCTAAAACGCGCATCAAATTTCCGTTTCTAATTCTAAGTTCAAAACAAGATACTCCAATATTTTGGCTAAATGCAAGTGTCGAAGCCTCTTATCTGGCAGAAAGTTGTAAAATCACCCTAATATCATTATTATCAAAAGTTACGAATGAACGCTCTTGAAACGGATTCTAAGATAATGCAATCGGTGCGAATGCTTCTCGCCGGGGCGATCGACTACGCCGGGCTATTTCCGCCCGCGGGGCTTCCGATGTCCGAGGCGGTTCTCAATTACGCGACCTATCGCAGCAGTAATTACAACTGGATGCTCGGCCGTTTTATCGTAATGGCTGCGCGGCTCGATGAATTCTATGAATGTGCGCAGGAATTTATTCCCCGTGATACTGAGAATGCCTGGCGCCTGAGCGTAGCGGTTGGCGAAGACGTGGTCGAGGCGATGCACCGGATAAAGGAATTTAACGTTCGCTGCGGCCCCGGTGTTGTCTGTGACACTGTTGAGATCAAAGCAACATCGCACGGGGCTATCGAGAACGCCGTCGTGTCTTTGCCCGCCGATGTTACGGCATACTTCGAGATCGCGCCGGACGAGAATCTGGCCGAGCTCGTTGCGACGCTCGCTCTGAGAGGCCAGCGTGCAAAGATTCGCACCGGCGGGGTCACGCCCGAAGCGTTTCCGACTACGCAGCAAATCATTCGTTTTGTGAGAACCTGTCTTGCGGCAAATATTCCGTTCAAAGCGACGGCGGGCTTGCACCACCCGATACGCTGCTTTAGGCCTCTGACATATGAAGCAAATTCGGTTGAGGCCACTATGCACGGCTTTCTCAATTTGTTTTTGATGACCGGCTTCGCCCGCGAAGGCTATAAGGTCAGCGTTCTCGAAGAGGTTATGGAAGAAGAATTCGGCGAGGTCTTCCGGTTTGAAGACCGCGCTGCGATGTGGCGTGACGCTTTCAGCCTGAACCTCTGGCAGATCGAGACCTT
>CAZUEI010000246.1:0-3734 GCA_964618985.1 uncultured Chloracidobacterium sp. | reverse complement strand
ATATTGTTGCGGACATTTGAGGCGCCGGTAAATATCCGCGAACGGCCAAAGTGCCCGGAAACACCGATGGTGCCTCGTTTTTTGGTTCCGAACCAGTTTTTTTCGGAAAATGCTATGCGGCTCTGGACAAACGGCACGCGCGAAGCCGCGCCGCTCGTCGGCTGCACCACAAAGGCAGCATTTGTTGCGAAATCACCTGTCTGCGGTTCGAGCAGAGCCCCCTGCCATGTGACGTGATCCCCGAATTTATGGTCAACCCGAGCCTGGGGAAGACGAGCCCAGTTGTTACCTGCTGCCGCCAACTGCGGATTGCCGGTGGCGGCTAACGACACCGGATTGACCGGAGCAAATACCATCCAATCCTGCCCGGCTGTAACCGATGTCTTTTCCCAGTCGAGCCGGACGAATGCGAGCCGGACCCGGAATACTCCAAAATTTTCACCCGTCGAGACCGATGGAAAACCGCCAAAAAAATCACCTTCGATGACACCTCCGAGCTTAGCGTTTCCGACCTTTAGCCCTTCGAGTTTTAGCCCGAGTCTCGTTTGGCGAACGCTGGCGCTAACGTTTCCGTTGCCTGTGGGCGTAGCTAAGATCGGCACGTCCGCGTTATTCGTACCGCCGCTGTTGCCGAACGCGTTAAAGAAGATGGTGCCGTACGGTGTAATACGTGCGCTGCCGACATCAATGCCGAGATCTTTCGTTTTCGCGGGTGCAGTTTCAGTTTTGGCGGCTGGCTGATTTTTTGCGGTCACTTCTTCCGGTTTGGCGTCAGAAGCAGGAGATCCGCTCGATCTCAATTCAGTAAGTTCGGCGCTGATGGCCTTTAACTGGAGTTCAAGATCGGCAACGCGTTTTTGTAGGCCCTCCACGGAGGGCTGCGCAGCCGTTTGTGCGGATATAGATAATGTAAAGACAAATGTAATAATTACCGTCGCGGCGAGTCTTCCGATCATACTAAAATTGCCACCTCCTCTGTTTGCGAACTTCTAATAAAAGAGAAGTAGTTGATAGCAAGGCAAACAATGGCGAAAGCCGACAGCAGGACAAATCCCAGAGCATAACTTCCGGTCCCATCTTTGACCAGCCCGAGTTCCAACGGTGGAAAAAAGCCTCCAAGTCCGCCGAAAGCACCGACTAATCCGGTCACCGTCGCCGTTTCGTTCGGGAATAGCTGCGGCACTAGCTTGAACACGGCTCCATTGCCCAATCCCAGTGCGGCGGCGCAGCCCAAAGCCCCGATTGTGAAGGGAACTATTGAATTAAAACTGAGCAACAGGGAAAGCAAGGCGATCGCGGCAAAAACGCCGAGCAGCACCTTTGCACCGCCGATCTTATCGGCGAGTATTCCGCCGACCGGCCTTAAGAATGTGGCTACGAGCACAAATCCAGCTGTGCGCGCACCGGCGTCCGTTGGCGTCAGATTAAAGATCTCTTTCAGGAAGGTTGGCAGATACAAGGCCAAAGCAACAAAGCCGCCAAATGTCAGAAAGTAAAATAATGACAGGATCCAGGCCGATCTTGAGGTCTTTAGGACGCTCAGGTTTTCTTTTAAGGTTTTGGGGTTTGTCGTGACCGCAGCATCTTTGGCAGAGAAATAAAACATGATCCCCCAGATGAGGCTAACGGCCGCAAATATAAAGAAGACGTATCGCCAGTCACCGAGCCAGATAGCCAACACGGGAGCAAAAAATACAGCGATCGACTGCCCGATATTACCCATGCCGTAAATGCCGAGTGCAGTGCCCTGTTTTTCACGACTGAACCATTTGGACGTAAATCCGACGCCAACCGGAAACGACGTACCGGCTGCGCCCAGGAAGAGGCCAAGGATCAGCAGTTGCGTATAATTCTGGGAAAAACCGATCGCGATCGCCGGAAAAGCCGAGAAGATCAACAGCGTTGCGAATATGCGGCGACCGCCGTATTTGTCGGCGAGCATTCCGGCAAAAAGCCGGCCTATCGAACCGAGCAAGACAGGTATCGCGATCATCAGACTCTTTTCCTTACCGGAAAGACTATAAAGTTGTGTAAAAGTCGGGGCCAGCGCTGCGATCAAGCCCCAAACGGCAAACGTAACGGCAAACGCGGTTGTTGATAAGAAAAGTGCCCGGGCAGAACCGGGCTGAAAAGTACTTTTATCCATAAGTGTTTATTTCGACCACCGCGTCGGTTCATGGCAATGCCCGTGCCGCAAGCGAATCTGAGCGGCACAGCCATAAGTGCTGTATAATCTATATGTTAAAGACTGATATTGAAAAACTAGGGGGCGAATAATTCGCGAAATCATTGTAAAGTGCGAAAAAACTCGCGGTCGTTAATAGCTTCGTCGCATTTTTTGCAATCGAGCTCAACACCGAGCTTTTTTTGACGCTCCTCTTCATCAAGTATCCAGAAACGAGTAGTTAACGGTGGATCGTGGCGAAGATGTTGGAAATGCCCGCACTCGAGTTCGGCTCGCCAGTCGCCAAGCTCATCTTTATCAAATCCGATGATCTTTTGCTTCATCGCCGGATAGCGGGCTTCCACCAAATGATAATGGAGAGGGCGATCAGCCAACAGATGCCAGAGGCAATTACCAGCGGTGTAAGCTGTTTGTATTCGTGCGCAAGAGCGGCTTCGACAGCGGCTGAGAGTATCCAGAGCTGGGCGAGATTGATCATTACCAGCAGGGCAAGGCGGGCCTGCCATACGGCTGTTCGTCCTCTGCTTTGAGGTCTTTGAGATACCGAGCTAACTTTCATTTCCACGCACCTCACGTCCAACGGCAAAGACCTCGCCGTTATGTGTCTCAAGTGTTATTTTGTCCAGCGGCCGTGGTGGCGGGCCGTAGAGAACCTCACCGGTTTTTGAACTGAAACCGCCCTCATGACATGGACATTCGAGCCGATCATTTGTTTTGGAATAATGAACCGGACATGAGAGATGGGTGCATTTCTGGCCGAATGCTGCATATTTGCCGTCGCGGCCTCGTATTAGGATCGCCGTATCTTCTTCCGTGGGGTATGAAAAATTCAATGCCGTTCCTGGTTCAATGTTCATTGCACCGTCGATCCGCGCCGGCTTAAAGGTTGCGGGCGTTCTGGCGTCATAAGCGGCTTTCGCGGCAAATCCCGCGGCTCCGAGGAATAATGAACTCGAAGTCAAAAATAGAAAGTTACAGAATTCGCGTCTTGTAACTTGAGCTTCGCTGTCGCGTTCAAATGGAAACTCGGCTTGAAACGGAGCACTCGCCGTGCGGACATTATATTCGTCTGACATCTCACGGTCGGAGGCCAGTATGTTGTTAACTGTATCTTGATTCAAAATTTTAGAATTCATTGCTTTTATCCGATTCTTCCACCTGAGTGTCTATCCACGATTCTTCGTTTGTTGCTCCGTCGACAGAGACATTGCCCTCAAAAACGCCGCATCCGTCGATTCGTACGTCATCCGCGTCGGTCGGCAGCATCACGTAAACTTTGGTTTTAACGCTTTGATTGCCAAAAACATGCGCATTGACCGGCTTGGTCCTGCGCAGCGGAACTATCTGTTCGTAAGTGCCGAACGACAACGCCCCTGTCGGGCAAACACTCGCGCACATCGGTTTCAGCCCTTCGCTTGTGCGGTCATAGCACATGTCGCATTTCATTTGTAAATGCATCGACGAGTTGTATTTCGGAACGCCGAATGGACACGCATTAACGCAGTTTCGGCAATCCAGGCAGCGGGGCTTAAGAGCCGACATTACTACG
>CAZUEI010000245.1:0-3737 GCA_964618985.1 uncultured Chloracidobacterium sp. | reverse complement strand
TTTGCCCAAGCCTATGTGATAGCCCACGAATTTGGCCACCACATTCAAAATCTAACTGGCATGATGGACAAGGTTCAGCGTGCCGGTCAGAACAACCGGCTTTCTGTCGCTCTCGAACTGCAAGCCGATTGTTATGCGGGCATTTGGGCGAACTTTGCCGCCAAACATGGCCGTGTCGAGGCTGGAGATGCCGACGAAGCGATCCGTGCCGCCTCTCAGGTTGGTGACGATATGATACAGAAACGGACACAAGGCTATGTCGTGCCCGACTCGTTTACGCACGGTTCAGCACAACAGCGAATGCAATATTTCGCCAAAGGAATGCAATCAGGCGATATGAAGCAATGTCAGACGCTTAGGTAGCTGTAAGAGTTACGACGCGAACGGACGGCCGTATATTTCCTGATAAACCCACCCGAGAAACCGAGCCTCAGCTGTGCAGAGAGCTTCAAGCCAGCAACTTGTCAGATAGAGCCGTTTTTCGACGTTGGTAGTCAATTTTTCAGCTTTCACCAACGCAAACGCTTCGATGTCTTCATCAAGATTATAGGTTTCGGCCATATCGTTTTTTGTTTTGTGTGATTCCTGCAGGGCTTCGAGAAGGTCGCTGATCCAGAGTTTTAACAGCGGTTCTGAGTTATTTTCAGCAAGTGCCTGAAACGCACCGACGGCAAATCGTGCTTCTGCGTTCTCAAAAGGAAAGATCGAGATACCCTGTTCGACGTCATCCATCTGCTTCCACTGAAAAAGCTCCTCGACATTTGCGTGACGCATCCGAGCGGTGCGTTCGTCATACATCAAAAACCAGTCGAGCAAATCGGCGAGCGAACCTGTTTCAACCTCGCCATTGTCTTTGTGTCTCAATTTCGGCGGCTGATTTTCCGGTGTTTTTGCATCGGCCATAGGCAACTGTAAATAGTATTCCATCTACGGGCGGAAACGCGAGTGTAAACGAGCGTACATACACTCGTCGGCACGCTCCCTAACGGTCGCGTTTCTTCCCGTGACTCGCTATAATCATCAATCGTGGCAGAAGAAACCTTGGAAAATTCACTTGAGATCAGTGGCGTGACAAAGGAAGAGGAACGCGATCTCGGTTTCGGTTCGGTGGTTTCGGGGCAGAGCCGCGAGCGGTTGCTCAACGCTGACGGCAGCTTCAACGTAAGACGCACCGGCCTGCCGCTCATTACATCGCTCAATCTCTATCATCTGCTGCTCTCGATGAAATGGAGCACTTTCCTGCTACTTGTGCTGCTGCTCTATTTTGTCAGTAATATCATTTTCGGTGCACTATATGCCTCGTTCGGAGCGGCAGGACTCGTCGATACATCGGCCGAACCGATGGCGAGCATATTTCTTCGCGGCTTCTTTTTCAGTGTACAGACGTTCGCAACTATCGGTTACGGCACTATTCATCCGGCTGGGTTTATTCCGAACCTTCTCGTCACTATCGAATCTTATTACAGCCTCATTGCCAACGCCCTGATCACAGGCGTTGTGTTCGCACGGTTTGCGCGTCCCACGGCAAAGATCATATTCAGCGATGTAGCCGTGATCGCACCCTATCGAAATATCAAAGGCTTGATGTTCCGCCTAGTTAATGGCCGCAGCAATCAGCTTATCGAGGTCAGAATTCAGGTGCTTTTCGCACGCTTTGTCAACGAGAATGGCCGCAGCGTCCGGCGTTTTGACTTCCTTGAACTCGAGCGCAACAAAGTGACATTTTTGCCGCTTGCCTTGACGGTCGTTCACCCCATTGACCAATCGTCACCCCTTTATGGCCTCAAGGATGACGACTACGTCCGCACCGATGCCGAGATATTGATCTTACTGACTGCAACGGACGAAACATTTGCTCAGGCCGTACACACTCGCTCGTCCTACAAGCCGCACGAGATACGCTGCGGCCATAAATTTGTCAGCATCTATAATGAAGTTGAGGACGGCGAGCCTATTTCAATTGACGTTCGCAAATTATCCCAAATAGAACCGACCGAACCGGAACTGATGAACCCAAAAGAATTAAATTGATCAAAAATTTGGTTTTTTACTAGCATTTACGTTTGTTATTGTTAGAATTCCAGTTGAGGAGAAAAATCTGATGCCAACACAATACGTAACCTGTCCAAATTGCCATACGCAGAATCTCAACCCCGGCGGACGCTGCTCAAACTGCGGAACTCTTCTGCCGATCAGCCCAATGCCGATGCAGCCTGTTTATCAGAATAAGCCTGCCGGGGCAGACAAAAAACTAGTAGCGGGTATCTGCGCAATTCTGCTCGGAAGTTTTGGCGTTCACAAATTTATTCTTGGCTACCAGCAGGAAGGCATAATCCTTCTCGCGGTTACCATCGTCGCGTGGATCATCGCCATTGTGACGTGCGGCATCGGAACGCCGCTTGTCATGATCCCGTCGATCGTCGGCATCGTCGAAGGAATAATGTATCTCACAAAATCTGATGAGGAATTCGTTCAGACCTACATCATTGGCAAAAAGCCCTGGTTTTAATTCGTGTTCACAGGGATCATAGAGGAACTAGGAAAGATCGCTTCTGTCGATCAGCACGACGACGGCGCAAGGATCATCGTAGAAGCGGCGCTGGTTACTTCCGACATCGCAACCGGCGATTCGATCTCGGTCAACGGCGTATGTCTGACAGCGGTTGATGTTTCAAAAAACTCTTTCGCTGCCGACGTCTCACCCGAAACCCTCAATAAAACCACTCTCGGAAATCTAAACTCAGGCTCGCCTGTAAATCTCGAACGCGCGATGTTGCCCACGACAAGGCTTGGCGGGCATATTGTGCAAGGCCATGTTGATGGACGCGGGACGTTTCTCTCGGCAGAATCACAAGGCGATTTTTACACTGTGAAGATCGGTTTTCCGTCGGAGCTTGCCCGCTATTTTGTTCACAAAGGCTCAGTAGCCGTCGAAGGCATTTCACTGACCATTGCCGCTTTGGCAGAATATCATTTCGACATTGCCGTAATCCCAAAAACCTGGGAAATGACCAATCTATTCAGTCTAAGTCCCAATGACACCGTAAACCTTGAAACGGACATCATCGCTAAATACATTGAACGAATGATGCAGTATAAGTAGGTTTGTCAACGACAGAATTCGCCCAAATAATACGGAAGCATTTTTCGCCACCAAACCCAGTCGTGATTTACGTCATTTCCCCAAATTTCTAGTCGGTGCGGGATACCTTTTGAATGAAGCAGGCCTGAGAATTCGCGGCTGCGGTCAGGAGCTTCGTACGCGCCCTGGCCGGTGACGATGACGATCGAATCCGCCTGTCTCAGACGCGGGAGATGGTAATCGTCATTAAGATTCTTGAGATACATCATCGGGTTGTTGAAATAGACATTATCGTCATAGTAGCTTTCCAGATAATTATAGATATCGTAGCTTCCACTCATCGCGATCGTGCCTCGAAACTTGTCGCTATGTTTAAAGTAAGTATTCGCGGCCAACAGCGCTCCTAATGATGCTCCGGTGGTGAGAGGCCTTGCATCCTCGCCGCATTCATTGCGAATCAGCGGTATGACCTCGTCAATAACATAATTGTCATAACGCGTGAGCATCTCGACCTTCCAGCCTGGGTGAGATTCCTTGTTCAAAAGGCTGTATTTATTGACCGAGTTGATCGAATATGCCCGAATTAGCCCGGCTTCGATGAAATCCTTGATCGCATCGACCAGATAAAACCGCTCGTATTCCAAATAATCGGCCG
>CAZUEI010000244.1:0-3778 GCA_964618985.1 uncultured Chloracidobacterium sp. | reverse complement strand
TGTTGATGGCGTTGATGCCGGTGACGCGGATGTTCTGGTAATCGCCGAGCGAAGTCTTTTTGATAACGCCGTTCTTTGTGACCATCGTCAGGTAGATCTCTTCGCCAAAATCGCGGACTGCCATTACGGCGACGAGTTTGCGCTCCTGCGATAGCTGGACGAGATTGACGACCGCTTTGCCGCGGGCCGATGTGTCACCTTCGGGGATCTCGTGGACCTTTATCTTAAAGACCTGGCCGTCGTCGGTGAAGATCATCAGATATGCGTGCGTCGAAGCGATGAACAGGTGCTCGACAAAATCTTCGTTCTTTGCCTTGGCGCCGAGACGGCCTTTGCCGCCGCGTCCCTGCCGCGAATAGGCCGTGACCGGGGTGCGTTTGATGTAACCGGCGTTGGTCACGGTGATCGCAACGTCCTCGTCGGGGATCAGGTCCTCGATGCTCAGATCGACTCCGGCATCGACGATGACGGTGCGGCGGGCGTCGCCGAATTGACGTTTGACCTCGGTCAACTCATCGGTAATGACCTGACGCAGAACGCTTTCGTTTTGGAGAATATTCTCGAGTTCGGCAATGTATTTGATGATCTCGGCGTATTCGTCGAGGATCTTTTGGCGTTCGAGCGCCGACAGGCGACGCAATTGCAGATCGAGGATCGCCTGCGCCTGGATATCGCTGAATTCAAGACCGTTAATGACCTTATTAAGTTCTTTCAGGAACTGCTCTTTCGATTTATCGCCGGTGACGCCGCGCCATGCTTTGATCTCGCTCGCGGTCGCGAGATTTGCCGTCAGCCACAATTTGGCTTCGTCAACGGAGCGCGAATTTCGGATGAGCGGAATGATGTAATCGAGGGCGTCGATAGCTTTGTTCAAGCCTTCCAAAATATGCGCTCGCGCCTGCGCCTTGCGGAGATCGAACTCGGTTCTTCGGCGAACGACCTCACGCCGAAATTCGACAAACGCCTCAAGTATTTGCTTGAGATTGAGCACCTTTGGCTGGCCGTCAACGATGGCGATATTGATGATGCCGAACGACGACTGCATCGGCGTCAGCTTGTAGAGCTTGTTGAGAATGACTTGCGGTATGGCGTCGCGTTTTAGCTCGATGACGACGCGCATTCCTTCGCGGTTCGATTCGTCACGGATCTCGGAGATGCCGTCGAGACGTTTTTCGTGGACAAGCTCGGCGATCTTCTCGATCAAGCGAGCTTTGTTGACCTGATACGGAATTTCCGTGATGACCACCGCGTTACGTGTCCGGTCGCCGCGTCCGACCTCATCGACCACGGCGCGGGCTCGCATTTGGACGATGCCGCGGCCGGTTCGGTATGCGCGGTGTATCTCTTCGCGGCCATAGATAAAGCCGGCGGTCGGGAAGTCCGGGCCGGGAATATGCTTGATCAGTTGGTCAACAGTGATCGCCGGATCTTTGATCAACGCGATCGTCGCGTCGAGCACCTCGCTCAGATTGTGCGGAGGAATTTTTGTCGCCATGCCGACGGCGATGCCTTCGGAACCGTTTACCAAGAGCAGCGGAATGCGTGTCGGAAGTACCTTTGGTTCGGAGAGTGATTCGTCGTAGTTCGGCTGAAAATCAACGGTCTCCTTTTCGATATCATCCAGAACCTCGTTCGTGATCTTTGCCAGACGCACCTCTGTGTAACGCATTGCGGCCGGGTTGTCGCCATCGATCGAGCCGAAATTGCCCTGGCCGTCAACTAACGGGTAGCGCATCGAAAAGTCCTGCGCGAGACGCACAACCGTGTCGTAAACTGCCGTGTCGCCGTGCGGATGATATTTACCGATAGTGTCGCCGACTACACGGGCCGATTTTTTGTATGGCTTGTTGTAGGTGTTACCAAGCTCATTCATCGCCCAAAGCACGCGGCGGTGGACGGGTTTGAGGCCGTCACGCACATCGGGAAGGGCTCGGCCGATGATGACGGACATTGCGTAGTCGAGATACGACCGCCGCATTTCGTCTTCGATATTGATCTGGTTGCGTTCTATTAGTGAATCCATTTGTTAGATTATTTAATGCTTGTGCAAAACTCTGTAAAACATGTATAATACATGTTGGATATTACGTTCTTGAAAAAAGGACGTGAAATCTAAGAAACTTTGGAAAGACAGGTGCCTTATCTGTTTAACTATTTTACAGGCTCTAGGCCTGTTTCGCAACCCCGCGAAGTCCCCATTTCCGCCTATTTCCGGGCAAATAAATAACACAAAATGCAGCCTTCCGGATCAGAAAATACCGGCTTTGCCGAACGACCGCCAGTTTTACCTGCGATAGACAAAGAGAACCGCCGCATTCAGCGCATTTCGCTTCCGCTGCCGGTGCGTGTCGAGGTTAAAGTTGACAAAGCTGTGTCATGGAACGAGATCACGCGGCTTAGCGACCTTTCAGGGTTCGGAGCGGGTTTTAATTTGAAACGGCCGATCAAACGCGGGCGACTGATACTAATGACGCTGCCGATGCCGCGTCAATTGCGCTCTTTTGATTACAGCGAACCGCAATACAAGATTTGGGGCCTCGTTCGCCGATGTCTCTCTATCGGAAGAAACTCATCATCTCCGGAATATTCGATCGGGGTTGCATTTATTGGCAAATCGCCGCCACGCGATTATTTGGAGCACCCTTCACGGCTTTATGACATTTCGCATCGCGAGGATGAAGGCGGCGGCTTTTTTCACCTTGTCGATGCCGACCTGATGGCAAATGAAGACAGTTTGCCGTCCGATCTTCGCAAACAAACCCGTTTTCATATTCCCGAAGCATTAAAACTTGAAAGAATTGATGACACGGGCAATGTAATCGCGTCCGAAACGACCGTTACCGAGAATATCAGCCTTGGCGGAGCCTCTGTTTTCACTACTATGACCGTTGAAAAAGGAGTGTTTTTACGTGTCACGAGCGAGAGATTTAATGTAACGATCTTGTCGGTTGTGAGAGGTTTTCGCGTCGGGCCTGACAACATTCCACGCGTGCATGTGGAGTTTATCGACCGCTTTTTCCCTCTCGAAGGTATTGAGGCAAGCAATTAGTAGCACTGATCTTTTTAATCCTACACCTATGACTGTCAATAATCATATCCAAACCGGGGCAGAGCATCGCAAGGGCAACAGACAAGCAGCCGAATTGAAAGCGATCGTGCAGGTAAAGGAAAGCGAACATGAGAGCTGGAAAGAGGTCACTAATGTTTCGACCGTATCGCGTAACGGAGCAGGTTTCAGCCTTACACGGCCTTGTGTTGTTGGCCGTCTTGTGACGATCGTGCTGCCGCTCGATCCCGAACTGCGAGCATACGATAAAAAGGAAGAAGTTTATCCTGTGATGTCGATCATCCAGTATTGCAACGCTTCGACCATTGACGGTAAAACTGTTTATCACGTTGGCGTCGGATTTGTCGGAAAAAAGTTGCCCGAAAGCTACAAGGCCGATCCCACACAGAGCTACCGTGTCAGCGGCATGAAAAAAGACGGATTGTGGGAGATCACCGAAGCCGAATCGCAATTTAAGAAACGCAAGCAGCCGAGATATTGGATATCCGTTCCGATAATGATCTCGCTTCTGCAGAGAGGAGACAGTTCCGGTGCGAAGCAAAGGACCATTACAAAAAACATCTGCGCCGGCGGCGTTTCTGTCGTATGTACTCTCGATGCAAAAATAGGTGACAAGGTCAAATTTGCGTGCGAGGACCTCGATTTTTATTCGATGGCGATGGTTAGAAACCGCAAGATGAATAAGGACGGAGTGACGCTTCATTTGGAATT
>CAZUEI010000243.1:0-3780 GCA_964618985.1 uncultured Chloracidobacterium sp. | reverse complement strand
CGTGGGCCAGCAGAAAGGCCGTGACATTAATGAGCGGCAACATCGAAACTTTGCGATGCCAAAGCCTGAAGGTTATCGCAAAGCCATGCGGGTTATGCGTCTGGCTGAGAAATTTGGCCGGCCCATTATTACGATCATCGATACTCCGGGGGCGTATCCCGGCATAGATGCAGAGGAGCGTGGGCAGGCCGAGGCCATTGCTTTTAACCTGCGCGAAATGGCCGGGTTAAAGGTTCCCGTAATTGTGCTTGTTCTTGGTGAAGGTGGCAGCGGCGGTGCTCTTGCTATCGGCATTGGCGACCGCGTGCTGATGATGGAAAATGCGGTCTATTCGGTGATCTCGCCCGAGGGCTGCGCCGCGATTCTCTGGAAGGACGCCGGCCGTGCCGCAGATGCCGCTGAAGGGTTGAAACTGACAGCCTCTGAACTGAAAAAGTTCAACATCGTGGACGAGATCATCCCTGAAACAAATCCGTGGACGATGCCCTCCGACGGCAACAAAAAAAGCCAAAAGGCGTTCGAAAAGATCTGTGATTCTCTCAAAAAGAGCCTTCTTAGCGAGATCAAAGCTCTCACGTCTATGGATACAAAAAAGCTGCTCGACGATAGGTATAAGAAATTTCGCGAGATGGGCGAGTGGGTCTAGCTTTGCCCCGCCCCACTTGTAGTGGGGCGGGGCAAGCGGGGCAAAAGTTAAAGTAGCGCCTTAAGTTTGTTCCGTTCCGGAACGCTGGAACAAGCGGAACAACAGTTTTTGGAAGACAGCACTTCTTCGGGCAATTCCGACATACACCAGACTAGAACGGAATATCATCATCATTGGCAGGTGCCGGAGCGGAACCCGCACCGGACGCACCTGCGGCTGATGAACTTGCCGCAGGCGGCGGGCCGCTGTGCGTGTCGAAATCGTCATCGTGTCCGCCGTTGTAATCGCCGCCGCTGTCAGCTCCCCGGTCAGCGTTACCGAGAAAGTGCATGTCGGACGCCGTTACCTCGAGCGATTGGCGGGCATTGTTATCGCGGTCGGTCCATTCCTCGACCCTCAAACGGCCTTCAATGTAAACCTGTCTTCCCTTTGCAAGATATTTATTGGCGGTTTCCGCCTGATTTCCCCAAAGCGTGACGCGGAACCACGTCGTGACGTCCTGCATTTCGCCTGATTTGTCACGCCTTTTTTCATTGGTCGCCATTGAGAAACTGCAAACCGCTTTGCCCTGCGGCGTGTAGCGGAGTTCGGGGTCGCGGCCAAGATTGCCGACGATGATTATTTTGTTAAATGACATAGTGGTTTCCTCTTTTGTGTAATTTATGTGTAAACCTAAACTGGTTGCTGAGCCATCAATATAACACGACAAGGGGCGTGTGTTAAAATCATCAATTCGCTCACAAATACGAATGCACCGCATGCCATTTCCCAAAATCTTAGTTTTTAGCCTGATCAGCTTATTTTTGCTTTATTCGGGCCTGTTGGGGCAGAAGAAAGGTTTGGCAGAAGTTGACGTGGCGAAATGCTGGTCGTATCCGCTCGGCGAGACTGTTGGCGGGCAGGTCGTTTCGGATGGCAGTCGCGTGTTTTTGGCGTTGGGCGGGGCAAAGGTCGAGGCTCTGACTCTTGACGGCAAAAAGATATGGTCGTCGGAATTTGGCGGCGAAATAAGCTCGAATGTTCTTGCGAATGACACCGGATTATTTCTCGTGACTTTGACTGGTTCGATCGACGCGGCAAGACCGGGCGGCAATCGGCTGCGTTCGCTTAGCAAAGAGACCGGCATCACAAATTGGACGGTGATCTTGTCAGACGCATCGAGATATTGGCTTGGCAGATTTCATGGAGAGGTGATCGTCGTCTCAAAAAACGGAGTCATCCAATCGGTGGATGCAAAGAATGGCAATGTGAAATGGAAACGCGAGATCGCCGAAGGCTTTGTCGCGGAACCGGTGTTCACCGCGACCGCTGTTTTGGTAGCGACGACCGGTAATCAGATCTTTGGCATTTCGATGGCGAACGGTGAGATCGGGTCCATGCGAAAGATCCCGTTTGGCGTAACTTCCCTCAGTGAGACAACGAACGGCGAGTTGATCGTTGGCGACGAACGAGGAAATGTTTATTCGCTCGACAGCGCGGGAAAACAGACCTGGAAATTTAAGACGGGCGGGCAGATATCAAATGTTCTTCCGGTAGGCGACAACATTCTTGTTACGTCGCATGATAATTTTGTTTATTTCCTACGAAGCAGGAACGGAGGCCGCGTCTGGAAAATGCGGTTGTCCGGCCGTGTTTCGGGCGTAGCGACCTATGCCGATTCCTATGCTGTGATATCGACTATCGACGAACATAGGGCGATGTTGATCGATCTGAAAAGCGGAAAAATTGCGGGACAAGCCTTTTTTGACGATGATGAAACTACAGTTCAAATCCGGCCTCATTCAGGCCAGCTAATATTCTTTCTGACGAATAAAACTCTGAATGCATGCAGTTTAAGCGCGTGCCCTCCAAAGTAAAGAAAGGCAGTCCCGCGCCCGAAAGCGCGTGACTGCCAGTTTAAAATAATTTCAGCAGCTAAGTGCTTCTTTAATGCGAAACGACTTGCTGCTGCATCATTGCGTAAATTTCGTCTTTTATTGCCAGTTTCTTTTTCTTGAGGGTTATTTCCTCCAGCTGTTCGTCCTCGTTCGGATATGTAAGATGAGCCAGTTCGCTCAAGCGTGCTTCAAAATCCTGATGCTGATGAACCAAATCTCTAAATGCGGAGTTGCTTTTTATCAGTTCATCTCTCACTGCATCAGCGGTTGACATGTCCATAGGGCTTTTGTCCTCACTTTTTCAAAATTTCCCCCCGGCGGCGGAATTTAACAATTTCGTAACCGGGTTAATTTCAATTCTAGACCTAACCAATGAAATAATCAAGCGGATTCTTATTCCAGAACAAGTTTCATTAAAAGGGCGTGTTCACGGGGGTTTTCGTAGAATGACGGGCGTGTTTGCACGGTTGTAAAACCGTTTTTCTCGTAGAATGCTATGGCCGCCTCATTCGATTCGCGGACCTCGAGCCAGACGTTTGCGACCTCTTTTTTGATGCATTTTGCTATAAAAGCATCAAATAAGAACTGTCCAAACCCTTTTCGCTGCTCTTTTTCGGTAACTGCGATGTTATAGATCTCGGCGTCCGTGCGAGTTTCTATCTCACCTCCGATAACAAATCTCCCGACAATGAAGCCTATGGTCGAATTGTTAGAGCCGACAAGCCGGAGCATCACCGAATCCGGATTTTTCATTTCGTCGAGATAACTCTGGGCCGACCAATGGCTGAGGTTGGTTTCCTCGCCGATACGGATGAGATCTGCGATGTGCGAGGCTTCGATGTGACGGATCCGCAAGGAGTTTTGATTGTGGGTGATCATCTTATTTTGTATTCAGCACCAAAGGTGCATCGTATTTTAGCCTGCGGCAACGCCGCAGGAAGCGTGGATGACAAAGAAAGCCGCAACGCGGCGAAGTATCAACCGGCATAAATATCGTCAACATTTTTACTCCGCACCGTTGGTGCTAAACCCTGGGTTATTCGTTTCCTGCGGCGTCGCCGCAGGCTAAATTACTGCGCACCTTCGGTGCTTAAAAACCACGTTTGTCGCGTCACGACAATTATCAAAAACTCTTGCTGATAAACAGCGGCTCGGTTACGACGCCGGCGTTTGGGCGGCTGATGATCCCGATAGCGTAGGCGATATTTGCGCCGAAATTAATGATGCCTTTTGCCTGCCCCGCCTTTTCATACAAAG
>CAZUEI010000242.1:0-3811 GCA_964618985.1 uncultured Chloracidobacterium sp. | reverse complement strand
GCGTATCACCCCGAGGGCCTCGCCGAGTTCCTGACCGATAATATTCTGCCCGCCGTCGCCGCGCGTCAGGCTGAGGTATGCAGTCCGCGCACTTTCGCCGCGTGCAAGGTATGTGAGCAGGGCTGTATCTTCGTCATCCGGATGCGCGCCGATCATCAGGGCGCTTGCGGTCGTGTTGAGACGCTTCAGCATCTGGCCGAGACCGGTTGCGCCACGGTCGTAGATCGGCCGAACCTGCGCCGGTGTCGTTAACCGCAGAGACGTTGAGACGCAGAGAAGAAGTATTATCGAAGTGATTGTTTTTTTTCTATCAAGTTTCATTTGCAACGATTTTTTGGCCGAAGGGAAACTCGCCGCGGCGATACGATCTTATCAGGTAAATTATAAGTCCGAGAATTATCAGCACGGCGGCGTATTTTACCTCTTTTTGAAAATTGGGACGCATAAACAGAACATACAGGAAACCGATGATCGCCAGGAGAGCGGGCAGCGGATAGAGCCACATCTTAAAGGGCCTCGGGAAATCGGGCCGGGTTTGCCGCAAGATCATCACGCCGACTATCTGTGCGAGAAACTGGACGATTATCCGAATAACGACAAGTGCGGCGATCACGTCGGCGAGGCGGAAAAAGCAGAACAGCGCCGCTATGCTGCCCATAACGAGAAGCGAGACGTATGGGAAGCGGTGCTTCTCGTGGACCTTTGAAAAGACCTTAAAATAATTGCCGTCGAGCGACGCGGCATATGGCACGCGGGAATAGCCGAGCAACAGCGAGAACACGGATGAGAACGCCGTCCACATTATCAGCAGCGTCGCGATCGTGCCGGCTGTCGGGCCGTAAAGCCTTTCCATAAAGGACGAGATCACGTAACGCCGCGCGTCAGAATCTGCCGTCTCCATAAACTCACGCCACGGGATGACGCCGAGTATGGCGATATTCATTACGATATATATTCCTGACACGGCTAGGATCGCATAGATTATCGAGCGGGGTATCGTTTTCTCCGGCTCTTTTACCTCGCCCGCGAAAAAGTTGACGTTGTAATAGCCCCAATAGTCGTAAACGGCGATAAGCAATGCAGAACCAAGACCGAGGAAAAATTCCGGCTTCAGCGTAAAAGCGTCCGGCGGAAAATCGAACGCGAGCTGCGGGTTGAAATTTGTAACGCCCGCAAACACGATCCATGCAATGGTGATCATCACGCCGAGCCAAAGGAATTTGCCGAGCTTTTCGATGGAAGTGATCCGGCGATACAGCAGAAACACGCAAAACACGCATATTCCGATAGCGACAAACGTTCCCCACGAAGCAAGCACGCTCGCGCTTAGATCGCCGAGCAGCGGTATCGGCAGCCGAAAGTCTTGCTGAAACAACGTTATCCCGAGATCGGGAAAAATGTAGGTTGCGTAAAGCGCAAAACCCAAGCAGCCCGACGCCATCGAGAGCGGCGCGCTGAATTGGAGCTGCCAAATAAAGAGAAAAGACATCATTCGGCCAAGTTTTCGCTCGCCGTAGATCTCTTTGAGATAGTTGTAGGCTCCGCCCGACTTTGGCATCGACGCGCCGAGCTCTGCCCAGACCAACCCGTCGCAGATCACTAACAAAGCGCCGACAATCCAGCCGATCATCGCCTGCGGTCCGCCCATTGCTGCAATAATAAGCGGCATCGTGATGAACGGTCCGACGCCGATCATGTCGATCATGTTGAGAGTCGTTGCGCCGGTCACGCCCACGCCTCGGATTAGCTTTGTCTCGACTTGATCGGTCTTAATTGATTCAGGATGGGTCATATAGGTCCAATAGGACTTATAGGTCACATAGGCTTAGTTATGTCCTATGAAAGCCACGCTCGATGTCCTTCATCGAAAGCCGCAGGATCACGGGGCGGCCATGCGGACAGGTCGTCGGGGAAGTCGTTATTAAGAGCCTGTCGATCAGCCAACGCATTTTTTCGGGCGTGAGTTTCATGTTGATCTTTACGGCAGCCTTGCAGGCGAGGCTGGCAGCAATGTCGTCACGCAAGGTGGTTTTTGCGCCGCCGCGTTTCTCGGCTTCGACGGTGTCGAGTATCTCGGCAAATAAATTTCGAGCCTCTGAAGCGGGCAGATCTGTCGGTATGCTCTTGATCGCAACCGTTCTTCCGGAAAGCCGCATTAATCCAAACCCAAGCGATTCAAGGTCAGCCTCGATAAGCTGGAAAGCCTCAGATTGCGCAGGCGAGAGATCTATGGTTTCGGGCAGCAGGAGATTTTGCGATTCGATGGTGCGTTCGGTCTCGCTCTTGCGAAACTTATCAAACAAAATACGTTCGTGAGCCACATGCTGGTCGATAAGGAGTAAACCTTCGTCATCAACGGCAATGATAAAACTCTCATGCAGTTGGCCAAGCGGCTGAATTTTCGACGACGATATCTGCTCGAGTTCAACAGATTTTGCTAATTTGGCTGCCGAATTAACGGGCGGCAATTCTGCATAACCCGACACAGACATCGGAAAAACCTCTTGGGTCTCGCCCACTGCCCGTGCCCGTGCGAGGTGTTCAAAATCGGTTGATGAGACATCGAGCGTTTCGGTGTGTTCCGCTCTAATGTCTGAAGCTGATGTTTCGGCAACGGGTATGCCTGCCAGACCCGTTTCATTTGATGCCGACTGGGCTGATTTGGCAAATATTTCGCTGGGGATATTCGTTTCGACAGCGTGAATATCAAACTGAATAGTTGTTTGTTCGATCTCAACGAACTCCTGGTTTTCAGGAATTCGATTTGTCGGGCCTTGATCTCCTTCTCGAAATTGCGTTTCGGCAACGATGCCCGCTTTGGCAAGCGAATTTTTCACTGCCTCAGCAATAACATCTTTTACCGCCTCGCCGCGCCGAAACCGCACTTCGGTTTTTGCAGGATGAACATTGACGTCGATCTCTTCGAGCGGAATATCGAGAAACAGGAACGCGATAGGATAAACACCGTGAGGCAAGATCGAGCGAAATCCGTCGGACAAACCTGCAGAAATTGTTTTGTCACGGACAAAACGCTTGTTAACAAAGAAATACTGGGCATCGCGTGTCGTCCGCCGTTCGCGCGGGGCCGACACAAAACCGGAGATCTTTGCGACAAATTCGCGGCCTCCATCTACGGACACAAGGCTTTCGAGAAGGTTTGCTCCGAATATCTGAAACGCACGCTCGCGAAGGTCTTTCGCGGGAGCAACACGCAGAACTTCACGCCCATTATTTGTCATCGTGAATGCGATCTCAGGATGTGCAAGAGCGTAATGCGTGACGATGCCCGTCAGATGATAATTCTCCGTCGCCTCGGAACGCATGAACTTACGCCGCGCCGGTGTGTTAAAAAAGAGGTCGCGCACAGTGATAGTCGTTCCACGGTCGCGGGCAACATCTTTTACGTCGATCAATCGTCCGCCTTCGACGATGACGCGTGTTGCTTCCTGATCGGTGTCAGTTTTCGTTATCAATTCGACTTTTGCAACAGACGCGATCGACGCCAATGCCTCGCCGCGAAAACCAAGCGTGCCTATCATCGCCAGATCTTCGAGCGTACGGATCTTCGACGTAGCGTGGCGTTCAAAAGCAAGTATCGCGTCATCGCGAACCATTCCTTCACCGTCGTCGCTCACTCGCATCAACCGCCTACCGCCGAGCTCGATATCGATCTGTATCCGTGTGCCGCCCGCGTCTATTGAGTTTTCGACAAGCTCCTTGACCACAGACGCAGGTCTTTCGACCACCTCGCCGGCCGCGATCTGGTTTGCCAAATTATCGGGTAATATCTTGATCTTGTTCATATTATAGA
>CAZUEI010000241.1:0-3819 GCA_964618985.1 uncultured Chloracidobacterium sp. | reverse complement strand
GTGCGGGCTTCTGCAAGCAGAGAGATCTTACTCATGCTGGGTTCTGGCGTGGCAAAACGCGGCCAGTGCTTTGCCGCTGCAAAGAACTACCCCGTCAGTTGCGTGTGACAACGGCGGACACTCGCGCATTTTCCATCAAACAATCTGCAAAATTAGGTTTATTAGGTGTTTTTGTCTTAGAAAGCATGGCAATGGTCAGCACCGACAGCGACGGCGATAGCCAAAACCAAAATTATCTTGACAATGAGCCAGATTTGCTTATACTTTTTAACATTAAGAAAAATGTATATAAAGGCCTCGGAGTTAACAGTGCCGATGTTTTTGGGTGACGGTTTTCTTGTTTATTTACATCATTTAAGGGGAGAACCTCAGGCAACGGAGTTTAATATCGGTGGATAATAGATCTTTCTTTGTGGGCAGAGCCAAGGGCATTACGATCGCGGTGATGGCGCTTGCCTTTCTGTTGAGCGTAACGGAGTTTGCAGCCGGTGGTTCGCGTTTGGGATTTATCGCCTCAGCTTTTGAGAATTTTGGTATATCCAGTGATGTTAGCCGGATCTTTGTAAATTCTCCGGTTAATACATCTGATGCCGATGTTTTAACGTCCGAATTCTCACCTTCACTGGCGGGCATTGTTGTCACGCTGCCTAATGTCTCTCCTACGCCGGGCGGCGTAATAGTCGTTCCTATCACAACTGGAAGCCTTACCGGCCAGGGCGTATTTGCATACGATCTCCAGGTAACTTTTGACCCGTCGGTTGTAACGCCGGCTTCACCGGCATTCGATTCGTCGGGGACGGTGAGCTCCACAATGTCGATCACTGCGAATACCAGTAATTCCGGACATCTGATCATCGGTGCTTTTACTGGATCGGCTCTAACTGGGTCTGGAACCCTTCTAAATCTAAGATTTAACGTTGTCGGTACGCCCGGACAAGGGACGCCGTTAGCTTTTGAGGATTATGTCGATCCGAGCCCCGCACCGCACCCGGGATTCAGGTTCAATGAAGGAACGCCGGCATCGAAGCCAGTGAATGGTGGCGTAACCATTATTGCTCCGCCGACCGCGACGAGCACGGCGACGGATACGCCGACAAATACTGCGACCAGTACACCGACATTCACGCCGACATTCACGCCGACATTTACACCGACGAATACTGCGACCAGTACGGAAACCAATACACCAACGCCGACAGCGACGGAAACATTTACGCCTACGGCGACCAACACGGCAACGCATACACCGACGCCGACAGCGACGGAAACATTCACGCCGACGGCGACCAACACCGCGACCGATACACCAACGCCAACAAATACGGCGACGAACACTGCGACCAGCACGGAGACCAGTACGCCGACATTCACGCCGACATTTACACCGACCAATTCGGCCACCAGCACTGCGACCAATACGTCGACATTTACGCCGACATTTACGCCCACGTTTACGCCGACATTTACACCGACATTTACGCCGACCAATACTGCGACCAGCACTGCGACCAATACGTCAACTTTCACACCGACATTTACGCCGACCAATACGGCGACAAGTACGTCAACAAGCACGCCGACCGCGACGGCGACGGCGACGCCGATCTGTCCGCTCCTCAATATACCGGATGTGACTTCGTTTACAAACTTACCAATAAGCGTGCCTGTCAACACATCGAATGTGACTGGAATGGGGGCAGTGTCGGCTGCTTTTACCATCGTCTATAACCCGTCGGTAATCACGCTAACCAACATAACTCTTGGCAGCGTTGGTACCTCGAACGGCGGCGGACGGATCTTGTCATTCAACAGTCCATCGGCTGGAACGCTTAATATATCGATCACTGGAGTGAACCAGTTTGTGGGAAGCGGAGCGTTGGTCAATCTGGACTTTAACGTGGTCGGTTTGCCTGGATCGGCCAGCAGCATATTTTTTACATCTTTCCAATATAACAACGGGCCGCCGTGCGGTACTGCGGACGACGGCAGCGTTACGGTCGTCTCCGGAACCATCTCAGGAACAGTAACTTACGGCAATGTTATGTCGCCGCCCGCGCCGCGTCATGTGCCGGACGTGCTTATCAGCGGTAACGGATCGCCGCTGGTATCGACATTGAGCGTCTGGCCGGCAGGAGGTTACGCGCTGAACGGTTTCGGGCCGGGCACCTACACGGTCACGCCCTCCAAGGCCGGCGGAACAGATACAAATGGAGCCATAAATGGTTTCGACGCGGCAAGGATCACACAATACGTTGTTGATCTGTATCCGCTTAATTCAATACAGTTGGCCGCGGCAAACGTGAGCGGTACGGGCGGCGTTTCGTCGTTCGACGCGACGCTGATCGCCCGGTACATAGTCTCTCTCGGACCGCCGACAGGGTCGACCGCCAATTGGATATTTAGCCCAACCAGCAATATATACTCGGCGATCTTCAATAACATCGCAAATCAGAATTATTCCGCGCTTCTGATGGGGGATGTTACGGGAAATTGGAATCATCCGAGCTCTGCGCCCAGTCGTCCGGCAGTCAACGGGCCGGTGAGAAGCACAGCGGTCAAAGCACACCATTTGGTGACACCGGGAGACACCGATGTGATCATACCTCTCAGCATAAACGGAGCGGCGAACAAGGACATTATCTCTTATGAATTTGATCTCAGATACGATCCGTCTGTGATACAACCTCAGGCTAACCCAGTCAACGTCGCTGGAACTGTGAGCAGCGGTCTTACCGCGGTTGCCAACTCCGGACAGCCGGGGCTTCTGAAGGTTGCCGTATTCGGCCCGATGCCCATCAACGACAATGGAATTCTGCTGAATCTCAGATTCACAGCCGTCGGATCACCCGGTTCAGTATCGCCGCTTGTCTGGGAAAAAATAATGTTCAACGAAGGCGAGCCGCGAGCGACCGCGACCGATGGAAAGATCGAGATCTCCACCGCCACGCATGACGAGGCCGAGATCAGCGGGCGTCTGTTGACGGCATTCGGAGAAGGAGTTCCAAACGCCCGAATCACATTGACCGATACCGCAGGCCAGAGCCGGACGGCCGTTTCAAACGGCTTTGGCATTTACCGCTTTGCGGGCGTGCAGGTCGGCCAAACCTACACAGTCAGCGTCAGATCGAAACGCTGGACATTTGAGCCGCTCACCATCAGCGTCACCGGCCAATCGACAAACATAGATCTGATCGCCGGGCAATAAACGACAGTAATAGTTAAGCGAAAAAGGGCTCTTATAGAATAAGGGTCCCTTTTTGCGCTTTTGTTACAGGTTTTTGATACCAAGTGACCGCTCAAACACCATCTAGGTCGCGCCTTTTTGCCGTTTTGGTAAAGGTGTTTTTCCCGACCGTCGCGATGTCGTGATGCCTGCGTTCATCATTTTGCAGACGCATGATCACCACAGATGCTCATGCTGCCGATCATACAACCAATCACGCCGCCATTGAACGCCTCCATAACCCCGTCGCTTGTCACTATGATCGGCCTCACGAATCATCCAGACTACTGACCCATTTCAGGAACGAATCTTCATAGACCAGCCAGCCATATTTTGTCGGCGCGTCGCCGACCGTTTCAAAAGTGCCGTTCTCGCACATTGCCGTCAGTGCCCGGCGCGTCAGAGGCGGAACGATGATCCTGTCTTTACGTATTATGCGTTCGATCTCCGCAAGGCGGAGTTTCGTTCGCGGCGGCAAATCCAATGTTCGTTGTGTGTTTTTCATTGTGTTTTGTGTAAATTTTGTTGAATTTTGGGCCGCAACAAGCGGGAAAAGCCACATGGATCTCGCGCGAGATGAAACACATCGGAAAGTT
>CAZUEI010000240.1:0-3824 GCA_964618985.1 uncultured Chloracidobacterium sp. | reverse complement strand
TCTGCCGTGGCGGCGGGTCTTTGTTACGCCGCCATTGGCACAGAGACCGGCGCGTCTATCAGACTGCCTGCCGCTTGCTGCGGCGTCGTCGGTCTGAAGCCGACTTACGGACTGGTGAGTGCACGGGGCTTGATCCCGGTTTCATGGTCATTCGACAACGTTGGGCCAATATGTAAGACCGTTCGCGACACGGCGCTAGTCCTTTCGGCGATCGCTGGGTATGACCCGGAGGACAGCGGCAGCGTTGACGCCCCGCGATCCGACTACGTGAAACAACTGGGCAACAGAACGTCCGCTTTACGGTTAGGCAAACAAACCAGCACCTTTTACGAGAAACTTGATCCCCAAATTGAGGCCGCGATGAATAAAGCGTTGGTCGTGCTCGGTCGTCTTACAAGCGGAATCCGAGAGGTCAAATTGCCGGCGGCTGATTCGGTCTGGTCAGTCGTCGATGCCGAGGCTTATGCATTTCACGCACCTCATCTTGTAAAAACACCGGAACTTTACCAACGAATAACGCGAGATGACATCCGCCAGGGAGCTAAGGTGACGATGGCGGAATATATGCAGAGCCGGCGCGATCTCGTTCGATTGCGGCGTATAGTCGGCAATGTATTTAGAGACGTTGACCTCATTGTGTCGCCGACTATGCCTCGCCCGGCGCTTAAGATCGCGGAATGTCGCGAAGCTTTTCAGATGCCTTCCAGCACAGAGGATTTCAGCGCCTATGGCTTGCCCTCGATCTCGATTCCGTGTGGGTTTACAGATTCAGGCCTACCTATCGGCTTGCAGATCAGCGGTCCGCGTTTGAGCGAAGCAAAAGTACTTCAACTCGCATACGCCTACGAACAGGCAACAAATTGGCATCGACGGCGCCCCGCTCTGTGAAGGGAACCCGCTTTCCATTTTCCGTTTTCCACTTTCCACTGTTTTCGTGCTACATTTGCTCTGATAAATTTCAGGAAGCAGGTTATCCAAACTTGCGATCAATTGCAGTTTAATTGTTTGTTTATTGAGAGGCTTCGTCCGGCAACGGGCGAAGTTTTTTTAGAGTATGCAAGAAGAAATCTATCTTCATTGTTGGCTAAATAGAAGGAGAAACCATGAACGGGCTTGAATGGTGGGAGGAGCAACCTCGGCTGTGGAGCAGGCTTGTGCCAAAATCTGGACAAGCCCCTACTGTCCAGGGTGAGCTCATTCGCTGCACTGGCAAGCTTACTGATGAAGCGTATCGAAACGGCAATTGCAACTGGGAGTCCGGATATGAGAGCCTGACGCGATTCATTGCGGAGACACTCGATGACGCGGATACATTTACCGACGATCAGAGAGAAAAGATTCGCTCGTCAGCAAAATCGATTATCGATAACTTCAAGTCCCCTGACCTGTCAGGTCACGGTGGGCCATATTACTTTCTCACTGAGATGGCAGTTCGTTGGTGTTTAGCGCATCCGAAAGCTATCCCCCGTACAAAAAATCCCAAACTGCTCGTATGAGTGGCGCAGCCACCATCGATTTATTAAGCCTGACCGGAAAAGCGTTCCGTTTTTGGATTGAAAAACAATTCCTGCCGTGCCACGATGCACATGGGTCGGGCTTGCCGGTGTGTTCGTCTTCCTCTTCGATCCAGATATCATGGCCATAAAGTGTGCCCATATTTTGCCGTAAAAATGTTCTTAACATTTTCAGGTAAAGTAGGCTAAAATTAGGATATGTCAGTCATAGCAGAAGTAGAACAATTGGCCTTAACACTTACGGACAACGAGCGGGCACAACTCGCCGATAAGCTGATCGCGTCATTGCCGGAGGATTTTATCGACGATACCGAGATCGAAGAGGCACTGAGGCGAAGCCGGGAAATGGACGAAGATCCAGATCGGATCATCACGCTTGAACAGCTTGATGAAATGATCGCGAACCGACCAACCGGCTAATGAAGGTAGAACTTGACTCAAAGGTCTATACCGATCTGCTGGAGATCATGGAATATTATGATACCAAAGGCGGGCCGGGATTAGCAGCAGATTTTTACGCACAGTTTCGCCTTTATGCAAAAAAGGCTGGGGAAAGGCCGTATTCCTTTCCTAAGGCCGGAGAACTTCGGCGCGTAAACCTGCATAAATTTCCGCATCACTTTCTGTTTCAAATACTGGATGACAAAACTGTAAGAATTCTCATCGTTAAGCATAACCGCCGTCATCCGGCTCTTGGACTCGATCGATAAGGATCATAAGCTCAGTCTATTCTTCGCGGCTGATGCTGACGCCGTTGGCGTCGCGGACGTGTTTTTGTTTTCTTCCTTTTGAATCGAACGAATACCAGATCTTGGGCTTGCCGGTGTGTTCGTCCACTTCTTCGATCCAGATATCGCGGCCATAGTCGTTTTGCGTTTTTTTCAGGCCGCTCAATGAATCCCGCAGCTGCTTCGGAGTCATTTTTCGCACTCTCTTTAGCCGGCGGTGGTATCGGTTAATTTTAACCATCTGCCGCAGATCAAGCACTAAAACGCCTTCTTCGACTGCGGCGGTGCGAAAACGGACAGTTCCATCGACCCTGATATCGTGTTTGCGTACAAACCCACGCGCCCGGATCAGCCGGTGGCCGCAATTTCCTTTTTCCATAACAGGGAAGGCATTCGACATCAGCGGGCTTGTCGGCCTGATGCCGATCGTGCTCGTCTCGTGTTCTAACAGTAAAACAACTGCCTCAGGCTGCTCCAGTTGATTAAAAATGACCCGGTTCATCACAATAATGCCGTCAGCGTTCATCGACACGTATGTTGCCCCGCGCTTTGTCCCGTTCGGCCCCTCACCAAATTCATCCCAATTTCTGCCCATATCTCGTGTCTCCTTTGTTAAAATGATATTAGCACATTTAGGATATTCTTGCACCTATGCAACAGTCTTTTTGCACAAGCCCGCACGTAAGTAAGGGCGATACATTCAACGCATTTATCCTACTTACTTCGTGTACGAACGCACAAGAGAGCGTTACCAACATTGATTATTCCGCCCTTACTTACGTGCGGGCTTATGCACTCGGTTTTTCTGATGATTTGGACGAAACGACGAAAAAGATAGCCCCTGATGAATTCGACGAACTCTTGGGACGCGCGGAAATTAACGTCCCAAAAGACCTAAAAAGCGTCGTCTCAATGACGAAAAAGCGTCGATTGTTATGAAGATCGAGCCAGAAAATCGCTAAGAATGATCGCGGCGGCTTCGCTGTCCACGAGCCCGCGGGCTTCTTTTAGGGTTTTGCCTTGTTCCCAGAGGCGGGATTTGGCTTCGTATGAGGTGACGCGTTCGTCTTGCAGGAAAACCGGGATATCCAGCGAGAGAGTGAAGTTGCGTGCCAATCGTCGTGCTTCGGCGGACATTTCGCTTTCCGTGCCGTCTGTATTGAGAGGCAAACCTATGACAAGGGCTTTGGCATCAAAATCTGAGACGACTTGTTTGACATCCAGAAGCAGCTTTTTCCAGCTTTTTCGTTCGATCATGGCAAGCGGCCGCGTGGTGACACGCAGTTCGTCACAAATAGCGACGCCGCAGCGTTTCGTTCCTGGATCGATCGCGATGATCCGGCCCTCGGCGGGAACGGGAACTTCGTCGGGATTAGTCGTTTTATTTTGTTGCACTTGTTAATGAACTTAAGCGATAATTTATGTTTACGGGCAGAAACGCGACAGTTATGGAGCGTGCACGCTCGTTAACACTCGCGTTTCAGCCCTTTGAAAAACAATTACGCACTATTTCACGTAAAACATACAGTTTAGAATTATCATACGAGGTTATTATATGTCATTTCGCGGTAAGGTTTGGATC
>CAZUEI010000239.1:0-3843 GCA_964618985.1 uncultured Chloracidobacterium sp. | reverse complement strand
TACAGGAGGTCACAAATCTTTTTTGGCGCTCGATCAAAGGGCTGCGCAAAAAGCCGCGATATTTTGAAGAGATCGTCAATCAAATGGACAAGATCGGCGTCGGCTCTCTCGGAATAGTCGTGCTTACCGGCTTTTTTACCGGCGGCGTGCTCATTCTGCAAACGTATCCAACATTGGAATATTACGGAGCGCAGAGTAATGCCGGACAAGGCATTGCAGTTTCGCTGATCCGCGAACTTGGCCCTGTATTGACCGCTCTAATGGTGGCGGGACGCGTTGGATCAGCCATTTCGGCGGAGCTTGGCTCGATGGTCGTATCGCAGCAGATCGATGCAATGCGGGCGCTTGGGACTTCACCTGTTCGTAAGCTTGTGACACCAAGGATCATTGCGTTATTAGTGACTCTTCCGTTATTGACGATCGCCGCGGACATGTTCGGCCTTATAGGCGGCGGAATAGTCGCTCGGCAGCTACACGGCCTCGATCTCAATCTCTATATTTCGTCGGTGAGAACGGGCACAGCTGTTGACGACCTCATCGCGGGTATCGTTAAACCAATTTTCTTTGGCGTTATCATAGGATTGATCTCGTGTCATAAGGGGTTGAGCACCAAGGGCGGCACGGTCGGCGTCGGAATTTCCACGACACAGGCAGTCGTAGCAGCGTCCATTAATGTAATTGTTGCTGACTTTTTTCTTTCGAAAATATTACAATCCCTGCTCAAGGGCACGTTGTTTTGAGACTGTAAATAATGCTTATGTCGTTCGATAATCTGGAAATAACAGAGATGAGGGGGTCATTTGATCCAGTGCGGGATCATCCTTCCGAAATTCTGAACGAACGGCTTATACCAGCGATAGAGTTTCGTGATGTCGAATTGGCGTTTGACGATCAGGTCATTCTCGATAAGGTCAGTTTTTCGGTTCGGCGTGGTGAGACAAAGATCGTTCTTGGCGGCTCTGGCAGCGGCAAATCAACGATCATAAACCTCATCCTCGGCCTTCTGAAGCCTGACGCCGGTCAGGTGCTTGTCGAAGGCGAGGACATTTCCAATTTCGACGATGTCGAATTGATGCGCATCCGCGAGAATATCGGTATGGTATTTCAGGAAGGAGCTCTGTTCGATTCGCTATCGGTTTATGATAATGTTGCTTACCGTTTGCACGAGGAGGAGCTCGACGAGGACGAAGTCGAACATGAGGTTCGCCGTATGCTGCAATTCGTCGGATTGGAAGACGCCATTGACAAGATGCCGATCGAGCTTTCGGGCGGAATGCGCCGGCGTGTAGGCATTGCACGTGCTCTAGTCGGTAATCCGGACATCGTTCTTTTCGATGAGCCAACCGCGGGTCTTGATCCGCCGACTGCAAGAACGATCTGCGAGCTGGCGATTAAACTTAGAGACCTCGAAGATGTATCATCTATATTCGTGACGCACGAGATGGATAATCTCGAATATCTTTCATCCGAGTATGCGACTCTTGACCGTAAAGGCGAGGTGCTTTTCGAGCTTGAAGGTGAACGATTGTGCCTGATCAACACCGAGGTGATGATGCTGCGAAGCGGCAAGATCATTTTTAGCGGCAAGGACGAGCAACTGCGCTGTGCAGAAGACCCGTATATTCAAAAATTTATCCGAGGAAAGTAATTAAATGCCCAGACGCCAGCAAAAACTTACCTTGAGCGAACTTCGCGTTGGCATATTTATGCTTGCCGCGCTGCTCGTGACCGGATTTTTGATCCTTAACTCAAGCGGGAGTTTCAATCCGTTCGAGAAAAAGCTCCGCCTTAAAGCACGCTTTGAGAGCGCCGACGGCCTACACGCAGGCGCTGATGTTCAACTCGCCGGCGTCTCGATCGGGAAGGTTGAAGATGTCAAATTTCTCCCGCCCGATTCTCCTGAGGGCCAACGTATCGAAGCGACATTGGCCGTCGTGCAGGTGCTCGATAAAAAACCAATTTCCGACTTGATCCGAAGTGATTCAACTGCCCAATTGGTAGCCACTTCCATTCTCGGAAACGACAAAATGATAAATATTATTCCGGGTACGTCTAAAGGCTCTCCGGTTGACGAAAATGATTTGCTGGAATCGAGTGCCGGCAACTCGCTGACCCAGTTGACCGAGACTGGCAACGATCTTCTGAAACAGATCAAAAAGATCTCAGTGCCGGCCAACGAGATACTTGATAAAGCCAATCGAGGTGATGGTACTCTGGGACGGGTTATCAATGACGAGTCTCTCTATAAAAGCCTCGACAGCGCAGTTGCCGAAACCAGGGATACAATGACCCGTCTGCAAACCACTATCGACAAAATAAACAAGGGCCAGGGAACCGCCGGAAAACTCGTCAACGATCCCGAGCTTTATAACAGTTTGAATAATACCGTTGCTCAATTAGAAGCCATCTCGACCGATATTAAAGCAGGCCGCGGCAGCGCCGGAAAGTTCGTTAACGACGAGGAGTTTTATAACGAAACGCGGAACGCTGTCTCCGAGCTAAGAGTGGCAGCCGGAAAGATCTCGGCCATCGCCGATGACGTCAAGGCCATCACAGCCGATCTCAACGCCGGCAAAGGCTCTGCCGGAAAGCTGCTTCGCGATGAGAAATTGTACGAAGATGCAAAAGATGCTATCGCGCGTTTTAATTCAACTACAGCACGCATCGAAGCCATCCTCGCCGACGCCCAGGCGGGCAAAGGAACCATCGGCCGTCTTATCAACGACGAAACGCTCTACAACAGTGTCAACCAAACTGCCAATAACATCGCCACCTTCACTGGCGAAGGCACAAAACTCCTGGACGACTTCCGCAAAAATCCAAAAAAATATCTGCGAATCAAACTTGCCATTTTCTAAAGTATCGAATCGAGGCGCAAAAAAAGACAGGTCAAATTCGCCTGTCTTTTCATTTTCGATGGTGCTCAGGGCGAGACTCGAACTCGCACGGATTGCTCCACACGCCCCTCAAACGTGCGCGGCTACCAATTACGCCACCTGAGCAGTAATGCATTTCAAATCTGAGATTTCAGATCTGAAATTTGAAATTTCAAATTCTTACTTTTCTGCCGGAACGTCTTCGTCAGCAGGTGCTTGGTCGTTTTCCGCTTTCGCCGGTGCCGTTGTATTTGAATTTGCGTCGGCAGGTGCCGCAGTATTAGAGTTCGCATCTGCCGGTGCAGCCGTATTGGAATTAGCATCGGCAGTATTTGCATCCGTCGAAACTGAAGTTTCCGTCGGGTCGTCAGGATTGCTGCTTAAAACCGATACGTTTCCGGTCAGAGCGGGCATCGCAAGCAATAATGCCGACAACATAAACATCGACGCCGCAAAGATCGTCACCTTTGACAAAACCGTAGCCGTTCCGCGCGGGGCCAAAGCCGAGCTTGAAACATTGCTCGTAAACAGCGCGCCCGCATCCGTTTTACCAGGCTGCAGCAAAACCGCCGCGACAAGCACCAGGCAAGAAAGAAAAAATAAACCGTATAAAAAATAAACCATTGTTTTTAGTGAATAGTGAATAGTGAATAGTAAATAGTGACGAGTGAATAAAGCCGAAGTTTGTTCACTGTTCACTGTTCACTGTTCACTGTTCACTGTCTTTCATAATTCACGATATTCGCGAAGCTATCTGCTTCGAGGCTCGCACCGCCGACTAGTGCTCCATCAACATCCGGCTGCGACATCAGCGTCGCGATATTGTCAGGCTTGACCGAGCCTCCGTATAAAATGCGTGTCTTATCCGCGATCTCGATGCCATGTGTTTCGGCGACGATCTTGCGAATAAAGCCGTGCATTTCTTGAGCCTGTTCAGGCGTCGCGGTTTTACCCGTTCCTATCGCCC
>CAZUEI010000238.1:0-3871 GCA_964618985.1 uncultured Chloracidobacterium sp. | reverse complement strand
GTGAGTCTGGCTGTTAACCGAAGGGTTGTAAGTTCGAGTCTTACCTGCGGAGCCATTAAATCAACAACCTACGGGCGCCTATTTGGTGCCCGTTTTTTGTTACCGCCGAAAATTTCCACTGAGATTTACGATTCACCGCGAGTGCTACTTATCAAGTAGCTTTAAAATTCTCCAAAGCGATTTTTTGTATACGCGTTGAGCTAGACAGAACGGAATATTTTCCATTTGTTTAGGAATACAAACTGCGGGGCAATAAGCGCGAAGTCGAAAAATCTTGTTCACTTGGCTGATGTTGCCACGACGTGTTGTTAAATTTTCATGCAAGCACTAAGTAAAATAAGGGAATCAGCCAAATCAGTTCTTAAACACGAACCGCCCGTTTTAATTGCACAGGGTGCAAGCGATTTCCCCGTATTTGCCTCAGGTCGGTATGAACTCAGGCTTGCCAAAAACGCGAGTGAAACGGCCTCGGCGCTCAGGCTTCGCCATGAGGTTTTCAATGTCGAGCTGGGAAGCGAAAAGGCATCGCCGACTGGTGCCGGCCTCGAATTTGACGCTTATGATTTCAAATGCCGTCATCTGATCGTGATCGATCGTAACACCGGTTCAACAGTAGGCACATATCGCCTGAACACGACCGAATCGGCGGGCTCGATAGACGGCTTTTACTCAGCAAGCGAGTTTACGATCGAAGATCTGCCAGAGGACGTGCTGCGGCACGGCATCGAGATCGGCAGGGCCTGTATTTCAAAAGCCCACAGAAACACGAAAGTGCTTTTTCTGCTATGGAAGGGTCTTCTGGCGTATCTTGAGCGCACCAGCAAACGATATTTTTTTGGCTGCTGCTCGATCTTTGACGCAAATCCCGAGACAGGCAGAAAGGCATTTCGCCAACTTTCCCGTGACGGATATTTTCATGAACAGTTGACGGTCAAACCAATTCGTAATGGCTTATGTTTGACTGATACAACAGACGGGAAAGATGTTGAACTACCCGCTCTTTTCAATATGTATCTCCGCCTCGGTGCTCGTGTCTGCGGCCCGCCAATGCTCGACCGCCAGTTCGGCTCCATCGATTTTT
Source organism: uncultured Chloracidobacterium sp. (assembly GCA_964618985.1). GTDB lineage: Bacteria > Acidobacteriota > Blastocatellia > Pyrinomonadales > Pyrinomonadaceae > OLB17. The sequence continues at coordinate 2,790 of CAZUEI010000238.1, read as the reverse complement.
TTGTTGTATTTGATTTGCGTGAAATGAACGATAAGTACCGACGGATGTTTTCCTGACCTAAACGAAAACCTGCTCTTCGAATTTCCAATCGAAATTATTATCGAAAGTCAGTACGGTCGAGCACCGCGTGCCGTAGCCAGGCGTTTTGATAAATACTGCGGAGATCGCTTTCTCTGTCTCATAAGGCACGCTGGTTGAGGGTAGATCTATGTCGCCAGCAAGAGATTCGTCGGCGAGAATTTCAAAAAATTCTTTCAGCGACAATCTGCCGTTGCTTAGCAGGTCGGTGAATCGGGCCTTACCCTTTGCGACTTTTGGCCAAGGGGTATCGAGGAGGTGATTGCTCAGGCCATATATTCCTGGACCGAGTTTTTGGACATCATTTCCGCGATTCGAGAAATAAAAAAGTTCATGTCTGTTGCCGGAAAGTTCGCCGGCAATCAGGTTAAAGCCTGAGTATTCGTTGGATGATATTTTTACTTTCTCTAAATAATGTTTTGCTCGGGAATCGGATTTGAGAAAATCAGCGACTAAATTGCCACGCGAATGCGTACCGATCGGAGCCGACGGATCGCGATAATTAGTCACCGCTGCAAAACGACCCTCTTTGGTTACACCGAGCCATGTGCCGCCGCCGACCAGATCGCGTCCGCCGTATATTTGCGGGAGATCATCCCAAAACGCGGCGGCCTGCGACGGCCGGTCATAAAACTCGTCACGGTTGGCAAGTAATATCAGCGGATATTCAGGATGTTGGCCGAACGCCAAATAAATTACGCACATGGAACAGAGTCAGTGATCAGTGGTCAGTAGTCGGCCGCAATAGTTTTGGTGAAGTGATTCGGTCGATTTGCCACCAAATGTTATTCGAGCAAGATCGAAAATACCAGTTTGTCTGGCTCCAAGTTTAATGTTTTCAGCGCCGATCTCAAACGCTATTCGCCACTGACGAAATAAAATACGGTATGCGTCAAAAAGAGAATATCGCGGGTCGTAGATGTTAGTTGATTCACTTGTAACGCCGTTTAGTTCGATTATCTTAAAGTTCTCGCCCCGTTGAATATCCGCGAATGTGGCTGCTCTGATATCGAAGCGTCCGAAATAAAATCCGTCTAATCCGCGACAAATGTCGTCTATCTTCGATTCCAGAGCGTCAGTATTTAGCCAGCCGCCGTCGAGAAATATCGCTCCACGGGAATGCGTTCCGATGTTGATCAAACGCACCTCTGCACCTGCTTCCGGAATTTGGTCGAGGCGCTCGCGATTTTGCTCAAAATATTTTTTGGCAAGACAAACTGTACGCTGATCGTTAAGGATAAGGTCCTCCAGTGTTGAGCGTCCGTCGCCAAAAAGAGTCGGAAACCTCTTTTCGGTGATCGAAAAGATTTGGCCATTTACATCACCAGGGTAACGAAAATAAAAAATGCTGATCTCTTCACCCGACACACGTTCTTGCAGAATGAGGTTGGTTTTCGCCGCCGCGATCTCGCTTTCCAGTTCGTTGAATGAGCCGGCAAAACGAACATTCTTTCCACGTTCTCCGGCATCGGGTTTGAGTGCCAGCGGAAAGTTCAATTGATGTTCGTCTATGAAACGTTGCGCCCGGAGCATTCTGTCGGCGACCGGTTCAGTTAATCGGAGCAGTTTATGCCGCAGCATAAAAGGCTGGGCGACATGAGATCTTTTTAACAGTTCGTAAATGTCATTTTTCGATTCGCCCTTAAAGCCGCCGGCAGGCATTGCGGGATTGACAGCCGTAAAAACAGTTAGGCTGTGGTGTTTGAAAGCGAGACAGATCACGTAAAGAACTACGGGCGCGTAAAAGATCTGTATCGGCCAAAATTCCCAATTCACGATCCGCTTTATTCGCCCAACAAGCAATCGACGGTTTTTTCGCGATGAATATTTGAGCGCCAGCCGAATGACAAGAGCGATAACGATCAATCCCGCGATAGCATGCTGGCGAAAAAAAGTGAGTTGCGAGAATGTTGCCGCTCCAACAAGTATCGGCGTCCAGATCGTGGAAGCGATCAGGAAATAGAGCACAAATTTTCTAAGATCGGTCCGCAGTGCGCCGGCAGCGATATATGTGGGTAGCCGCAGGCCGGTCGCAAAGCGGGAAAGAAACACAGCCGAAGCTCCGTTCTTATTGAGCCAAACAGAGGCTTTAATTTTTGTTTCATCCGAAACGAATCGCTGCACGATACGGTTTTCGAATACCTTATCTCCAAATGTCCGGCCGGCCGCATACAGCAAAAGATCGCCCGCAAAAATGCCTAGAAAACATGCCGTTAATGCAGTCGCAAAACCAATACTGCCGTTTGCCGCTGCCGCTCCTGCGGCAAGACACGCAGCATCTTCGCTGACAAAAGTGCCGAAGAAAAACAAAAAGAACAAAGCGGCCGCAGATAATTCCGGCGCGCTTTGTTGAATGGTTTGTAAAAATTCAGGCATGTGCCTTATTGCCAATTAGGTTTGGACAGTTAAGAATCGGCCAACGACCGGCAGATCACGGCGATGGATCAGCAGGACGACCGTGCTCAAAACAAAAACCGTGACTGCCAAACCAAAGAGCAGCCCTCCATCGTCTTTTACGACAATGCCGAGTTTTGTCAGATGGCTAAAGATCGCTCCCGTGATCGTGCCGAGAGCAAGCAAGGCGCCAAACCATGCCGTATTTGGTATCAGCAGCAGTATCACCGCTATCAATTCCACGACGCCCGATCCGATCCGCCCATAAGCCTCAAACTCTGGCCCCATCAGGGTCGAAAAGATATACTTCGACTCTTC
>CAZUEI010000237.1:2719-3879 GCA_964618985.1 uncultured Chloracidobacterium sp. | reverse complement strand
CGATGCCAATAGCGAGAGCACCGCCGCTACCGCCTTCGCCAAGCACGACGACGACGATAGGAACCTTTAGCCCGGCCATTTCGCGCAGGTTGAATGCGATCGCCTCGGCCTGTCCGCGCTCTTCGGCGTCGATGCCGGGATAGGCTCCCGGCGTGTCGATGATCGTAATAACTGGGCGGCCAAATTTCTCGGCCAGGTGCATCACGCGCATGGCCTTGCGATAACCTTCGGGCTTTGGCATCGCAAAATTTCGGTGTTGCCGCTCGTTGATATCGCGGCCCTTTTGCTGGCCGACGACGCATACCTCGATGCCGTCAAGCCGGGCAAAACCAGCTATCATCGCCGCGTCGTCCGCAAAACGGCGGTCACCGTGAATCTCGACAAAATCCGTAAAGACGGAATTTAGAAGATCCATCGCGTAAGGGCGGTCGGGATGTCGCGCCATTTGCACGCGTTCAAAAGCGGTTGTGGCCATAGGTCAATGATACCTTTTAGTGAACCCAATCGACAACGCAGCCGCGAGACTCAAGTTCACGCTGAAGCGTCCGGCTGCCAGCAACGGCCAAGCCGCCGGCCTGAAGCTTGACCTGTGGTCCATCGGCGTTCATCGTTAGGAAAACATCGCACCGGCCGCGTTCGCGTTCGAGGAGGGAATAGAGTTGCTCAAAATACGCTTCGTCGGACGAGCCGTTAGGGATCGTGATATTGACCTCACGCGCACTAGTCGCGACGGTCTCATCGAGGGACTGAAGGCTGTTGATCTTTAGCGTCGGTTCCTGGCCCTCGGCGGCTTCGATGTTTCCATCGGCGATGAACATCGCATCGTCGGCTAACATTGAACTAAGTTTGTTGAAACTCTCACCAAGCAAAAGCCCTTTGATCGAACCGGAACGGTCCTCCAAACGGCATTGTGCAAATCGGTTTCCGCGTTTGCTCGTGCGAACTTGCAATCCGCTGACCATGCCCGCGATCTTCACGCTCTGGCCTGATTGCAGGTCGTCGTATTCAGCAATACTCTTAAGTCGCATACCAGCAAGTAGATCCTTATAATTGTCCAGCGGATGCGTCGAGAGATAAAAACCGATCGCGGCCTTTTCCCGTTTAGCGATCTCGCTTTGCGGCCAGGGTTCAGCGTAAGGCAATTCATCGGCGGCACTCGA
>CAZUEI010000237.1:0-2619 GCA_964618985.1 uncultured Chloracidobacterium sp. | reverse complement strand
ACTGTATTCTCGACCGGGGTAAACCCATCGTCGCTCTCGTTGACGTCCGGCGGCAAAAGCTCGAGGCCCATCGACTTTAGCTCGCTCGAATATTTATAGACCTTTGCGCTGTCCTGCGCTTCGTGCGACAAAACTGAAGCGTAAAAATACGCCGGATAGTGAGCTTTCAAATAGGCTGTCCGAAATGCCAGGATCGCATACGCCATCGAATGGCTGCGATTAAATCCGTAATCGGCAAACTTCGCCATCAGGTCGAAGATCTCTTTCGCTGTTTTCTTTTTAATGCCGCGCTCGACCGCACCGTCGATGAACTGATGCTCATGCTTCGCCATTTCCGACTGCTTTTTCTTACCCATCGCCCGACGCATAAGATCGGCATCGCCAAGACTGTAGCCAGCTAGTTTTTGGGCGAGCTGCATGATCTGTTCCTGATAAACAAGCACGCCAAAAGTGTTGCCGAGGATGCCTTCCATCTCGGGCACGATATATGACACTTCCTGAACACCGCGATGACGGTCGATAAAATCGTCGATCATTCCGCCGTCAAGCGGCCCCGGCCGATAGAGCGCATTGAGGGCGGACAGATCTTCGAGTTCCTTTGGCCGCAGCTTGCGACACATATCCTGCATGCCCGAAGATTCAAACTGGAAAATCGCTTCGGTGCGTCCCTCACCAAAAAGTTCCATCGTCTTTGGATCGTTTGTCGGTATCTCTGCCCAGTCGATCGTCACGTCGAGCTTTTCCTTCATCGACGCCAGGCAATCGCTGATGACCGTGAGCGTCGTCAGCCCAAGAAAATCCATCTTGAGCATCCCGACTTTCTCAAGGTCATTCATCGGATACTGACTTGTGAGTTCGTCCTTGCCCGACATCGCAACGGGAACAAGTTCGTGCAACGGTTTGGGTGAAATAACAACTCCCGCCGCATGAACCGAAGTGTGTCGTGAACACCCTTCCAGCTTCAGTGCAAGATCGATAAGCTGCTTAACAGTGGCGTCCTTCATCGCGGCTTTCATTTCAGGCACTGTCTCAATAGCCTGCGAAATACTCACGTTTCGTCCGCGAATCGGCGGCGGTATCATCTTCGCGACCTTTTCCACGGCACCAAATTCCATGCCGAGAGCACGGCCTACATCCTTTATCGCGGCGCGCGATGCCATCGTCCCAAACGTGATGATCTGGCAGACAGATTCACGTCCGTAAAACTCCGTGACATGATCTATCACATTCCCACGTCCGCGGATGCAGAAATCGATATCGATATCGGGCATCGAGATACGGCCCGGATTTAGAAAGCGCTCGAACAGTAGTTCATATTGCAGCGGATCAACGTCGGTTATCCGCAAACAATAAGCCGCGAGGGAACCCGCGGCAGAGCCGCGTCCGGGACCGACCGGAATGCCTTGCTCGCTGGCGTACTTGATAAAATCCCAAACGATCAGAAAATAACCCGGAAAGCCCATTTTTTTGATCGTCTCGATCTCAACATTCAGACGCTCTTCGTACTCGGCAAGATCATGCTTGAGCGTGCCAAGCGCGATCATCGGCTCCCACTCAGTTTTTTTTCTATCCTCAAAACCTTCACGGAGTACCTTTTCAAAATATCCATCAACACCTGCGTGATCTGATTCAACAGGTATCGGATAATTCGGAAGCTGCCGCACTTCGTCACCCTGCGGGATCACGAGGTCACACATCTCCGCGATCTTTACAGTATTTGCAAGCGCCTCCGGCAGCTCGGCGCCAAAGATGTCCCACATTTCCTCCGTTGAGCGCAGATAGCGGATCGCATCCGACTCGTCGTGAGAATTAACGCCAACCGTTCTTCCTTCACCAATAGCAACTAGCACCCGATGAGCGCGAGCATCTTCCTTGTTCAAATAATGAACATCATTTGTAGCGACTAGAGGAATTCCCGATCGTTTCGAAAGCTCAACGGTATCCTTTATGAGTTTCTTTCCCTGGTCACCAACCTGATCCCGTATCTCCAAAAAGAAATTTCCCGCGCCGAGAATATCTTCCAAGGTCTTTGCATTTTCGAGCGCTTTTTCTTCATTGCCGGCAGCAAGAAAATGTCCGACCGCCCCATTGATACCGGCAGAAAGTCCGATCAAGCCTGAACTCTTTTCCGATAGGATCTCAATATCTATGCGTGGTTTGTAGTAAAAACCTTCGGTATATGCTTTAGACGAGAGATGGACGAGTTTCTGGTAACCTTCGATATCGCGGGCGAGCAAAATGAGGTTGTAATAACCCTTCTCTCCGGCCTCGACTACGGTACTGCGGTCAAAACGGCTGCCAAATTTCAAGAAAGCCTCGTAACCAATGATCGGCATTACGCCGTTTTCGGTCATTACGTTAAAAAAAGAAACCGCCCCGAACATGTTGCCGTAATCGGTAATGGCACACGCTTTTTGTCCGAGTTCGGTCAAACGCTTCGCTAAAGGTTTAAGTTGGATTGTGCTTTGCAACAGGCTATAATCGGAGTGTAAATGCAGATGGACAAAGTCCTTCTTCCCAAAAATTGGCCTGTCCGGTTTTTGCGCCATATATGAAGAAAGTTTATCTCGAAACATTCGGCTGTCAAATGAACGTCTCCGATTCGGAGCGTATTTCGAC
>CAZUEI010000236.1:0-3882 GCA_964618985.1 uncultured Chloracidobacterium sp. | reverse complement strand
TAACGGAAAACACCACAAAGCATTTGCAAGAAAAACAAAACGTTTCACGTGACTGAGCGTTTATCTGCCCGGCCTCAATGTTTCCGGCACGAGCCGGAGGATGCGGTCGTCGTCTTTTGCGGGCGAGCCGCGGCCGTCGCGGTTGGAAGTCGAGAAATAAATATAGCCATCCGGCCCTTCTGCCATTTCGCGGATGCGGCCGTAGGAACCCTCGAGCAGGTTTTCCTGCTTGACAACTTTCCGGCCGTTGAGGACGACACGTATAATTCGAGTTCCGCGCAGGCAGCCAAAAAAGAAATTTCCTTTGAACGCAGGAAATAACGAACCGTTATAAAACATCGCGCTGGCCGGAGCGCATGCGGGTGAATACTCGAGCAGCGGAGCCTCCATGCCAGCCTGTGTCCGGTTTCCCCAGATCGTCGGCCAGCCATAGTTTTTCCCGCGCTCGACAATGTTCACCTCGTCCGCGCCGCCGCCGCGCCCCTCAAAGCCACTCGGCCCGTGCTCGGTTTGAAACATCAGCCCGCTCGCCGGTTGCCACGCCAGTCCCTGCGCGTTACGATGACCCGTCGAAAAGATCTCGGAACGATAGCCCTCCTTGCCGACAAACGGATTGTCGCTAGGGACCGTGCCATCTTCGTTCAGCCGCAAAGTTTTGCCGGCAAGCGACTTGTTGTCCTGCGCGAGATCCCAATTCGTTGCGTCGCCAACCGTGATGTAAAGTTTCTTGTCCGGCCCAAAACGCGCCCGCATTCCGGCGTGATTCGGAGCCGACGGCAGATCCTCGATCACGATCTTCGATTCGATAAGTTTGTTATCGGCGAACTTGTATCGCACGATCTTGTCTCGTTTGCCGTCCTTTTTATACGCGTATGCGAGATAGACGAAACTGTTTTTTGCAAACTCAGGATGCAGCGTGATGTCCATCAAACCGCTCTCGCTCGACGGCTCTACGTCTGGCACGGTAAAGACAGGCTCGGCTCGCAGCTTGCCGTTCTCGATGATCCGAACGCGTCCCCGACGTTCGGTAACAAGCATGTCCTTATTCGGCAGCCAAGCAAAACCCCACGGCACTTCAAGGCCGCTCGCAACCGTCTCGACGCGAAATTTTACTTCGTTTCCCGGAGTTGAAACAATGGCATTTTCCGCAAGACCGGAAGGTGCACAGGCAGCACCAAGGGCTGCTACTAAGAAGGCCAAAATTTTCCCGGCCGACATAATCATGGGCTCGAGATTATTCTGTCACTTCGGGTCTAATTCCGCAATGATTTATAAATTGATTCGCGATCCGAGCGCTTTGATCCAACCATACGGCTTTTTCATCACCGAGACAGACTTCGCAACAAACGATTTCTTCTCTGATGAGCGTTCTGCGGCAAAGGCAAGATTCTCTGATTCTCGACCTGAATGTATTGGCTTCGGATATGTGATCACAGTCGATTCCCAGGGTTTTTCCATTGCAACCGTTTGAAGCCTTAAGGGCTTTGCAGCCGGAATTCTTATAACTGTGTTGGAAAAAACAACTTGGCTTGCCGGGCGCCTATTATTACGCACATTGGCAGATGAAATGGTGAAATCACGTATCATGTATCGGAATCGCGGGCGAACTTCATCGTAAAAATCCGCGTTGACGACCAAATCATCCGGCAGTTCGGCGACAGGGATGTTGCCAACTCTCACCGCTTTCACTAGACTTAGCGACTCCATCGGACGATCGAGAGCATTATAAGCAGTAAAACCTAACTGTAAAAAAATCACTATTATTATTCCAAGAATCGGCAGTTTCATAAATCAAAACTCCTGCAACAATGTTTATCATGGATAAACACCACAATCTTAGTATAGTGCTTGGTCAGAAAGGTTGTAAACCAAAATGAAAAATTTTGGAAAAAAAGGGACGAATTTCTAAGATTTCGCATCAATAACATACAATTTAAGATGCAGTTCAGTTTTCGGGGGAGCTAAACATGGCTGAGAGTTGTCCTTAATGGAACATTACCCCAAAAACCTGATGCGGATAATACCGACGAAGGGAGAAAAACAATGGATCAGAAGTCAGCTGTCAGCAGTCAGCAGTCCGCAGAGAAGAATAGTGATGAAGTGAAATTGCCCAGCTCGCGTAAAGTCTACGTGGAGACCAACGGCAATACTATTAATCAAAATAGGCACAATATAAGAGTTCCGTTTCGCGAGATCGAGTTGTCGCCGTCAAAGGACTTTGATGGCTCATTGGAGGAAAACCCACCGGTTCGCGTATATGACACGAGCGGAGTTTGGACTGATCCGGCGACGAAATGCGATGTGCGTGAGGGCTTGCCCGCACTGCGAGGGGATTGGATCTCTGCACGCGGTGATATAGAAGAATACGAGGGTCAAGAGAGAAAGGGAGAAGAGGAGAAAGGGAGAAAAGGAGCCGTAGATCATTTTCCCGGACTAAGGCGTCCGCCATTAAGGGCCAAAAATGGTGGATGCGTGACGCAGATGCACTACGCCCGCCGTGGGCTGATCACGCCGGAGATGGAGTACGTTGCTATTCGAGAAAATCTTGGTCGCCAGATCGCATTTGAAACATTGCAGAATGGCGCTGGCAATGCCCGCTCGTCGCTGATGCATCAACACAAAGGCGAGTCTTTCGGAGCGTCGGTGCCGGCGTTCGTTACCCCGGAATTCGTTCGAGATGAGGTCGCTCGCGGCAGGGCGATCATTCCGAACAACATCAATCATCCCGAAAGCGAGCCGATGATAATCGGCCGCAATTTTCTCGTTAAGATCAACGCTAACATCGGCAATTCGGCCATTACATCAAGTATCGAGGAAGAAGTCGAAAAAATGCGTTGGGCGACGCTGTGGGGAGCCGACACGGTGATGGATCTCTCTACGGGCAAGAATATACACGCGACACGCGAATGGATACTTCGCAATTCACCAGTGCCTATCGGAACCGTGCCGATATATCAAGCTCTCGAAAAAGTAAACGGAAAGGCCGAAGACCTGAATTGGGAAATTTACCGCGACACGCTGATCGAGCAGGCCGAGCAGGGCGTTGATTATTTTACGATCCACGCAGGAGTTCGTCTGCCGTATATCCCGATGACTGCAAAACGGACGACCGGAATTGTGTCCCGCGGGGGTTCGATCATGGCGAAGTGGTGCCTTGCTCATCACGAGGAAAGCTTTTTATATACAAGATTTAGAGAGATCTGCGAGATCATGCGAATGTATGATGTGGCGTTTTCGCTTGGCGACGGGTTGCGTCCCGGAAGTATTGCAGACGCGAACGATGAAGCCCAATTTGCAGAACTCAACACGCTCGGTGAATTGACCAAGATCGCCTGGGAGATGGATTGTCAAACCATGATCGAAGGTCCGGGACATGTGCCGATGCACTTGATAAAAGAGAACATGGACAAGCAGCTTGAGATTTGCAGCGAAGCCCCGTTTTACACTCTCGGCCCACTGACCACCGATATTGCCCCCGGCTACGACCACATTACAAGCGGCATCGGTGCTGCGATGATCGGGTGGTTCGGCACGGCGATGCTCTGTTATGTTACGCCAAAGGAGCATCTTGGTTTGCCAAACAAACAGGATGTAAAAGAGGGGGTAATCACATACAAACTCGCCGCTCATGCTGCCGACCTCGCAAAAGGCCATCCGGGAGCACAATATCGTGACAACGCTCTTTCAAAGGCGAGATTTGAATTTCGATGGGAAGACCAGTTCAATCTAGGCTTCGACCCGGAAAAGGCGAAAGAGTTTCATGATGAAACTCTGCCGGCCGAGGGAGCAAAGCTCGCCCACTTCTGTTCAATGTGCGGCCCGCATTTCTGCTCGATGAAGATCACGCAGGACGTTCGGGAATATGCAAAAGAACAAGGTGTG
>CAZUEI010000235.1:0-3906 GCA_964618985.1 uncultured Chloracidobacterium sp. | reverse complement strand
TCAAGTTCTGCCTTGTTTCTTGCGACCTTACGGCAAACTTTGCCGATCTCGCGTTCAAGTTGTCGGAGGCCTGCCTCCTGCGTGTATTCCGATATGATCCTTAGCAACGCTTTGCGGTCGAATTTCACGTCGCCTTTTTCCAAGCCGTTTTCTTCAACCTGTTTGGGGATTAAATGACGCTTTGCTATCTCGAGTTTTTCTTCTTCGGTATAGCCCGAGAGCGATATGATCTCCATCCGATCGCGGAGCGCCGCCTGTATCGTATCGAGAATATTCGCCGTTGTCATAAACATCACGTTGGAAAGATCGAATGTGACGCCAAGATAATTGTCGCGGAATGACGAATTCTGTTCCGGATCGAGCACCTCGAGCAAAGCGCTCGAAGGATCGCCACGAAAATCGGCGCCGACCTTGTCGATCTCGTCGAGCATTATTAGTGGATTGTTAGTTCCGGCCTGCTGGATTGCCTGAATGATGCGGCCGGGCATCGCTCCGACATATGTTCGGCGATGCCCACGTATTTCGGCCTCGTCGTGCAGGCCGCCAAGTGAAAGACGAATAAATTTGCGGTTCAGTGCACGCGCAACTGAGCGGCCAAGCGATGTCTTTCCAACGCCAGGCGGGCCAACAAGACACAGGATCGAGCCTTTGGGTTTTTCTCGAAGTTTGCGCACTGCGAGAGATTCGACAATGCGTTCCTTGACGCGTTCGAGACCGTAATGGTCGTCGTCGAGTATCTTTTCGGCCTTTTTCAGGTTCAGATTGTCTTTCGAAGCTTTCGCCCACGGCAGATCTGTCATTATGTCGAGCCAGTTTCGCAGCGTGGCCGTTTCAGCCGTGTCAGGATGCATCCTCTCAAGTTTTTTCAACTGCCTGAGCGATTCTTCCTCAGCATTTTCCGGCATCTTCGCCTTCAGTATTTTGTCGCGATATTGCTCGATCTCCTCGTAGAGCTCATTTCCCTCGCCAAGCTCAGCCTGAATCGCCTTGAGTTGTTGGCGAAGAAAATACTCCCGCTGTGAGCGGTCGATGTCGGCACGCGCCTGCGTATTTATCTCCTGCTGAACGGTCAAAACGTCGATCTCTTTGCTCAAAAGGTCATTCACGCGGCGCAGCCTCGGCACAGGATCGTGAATGTCCAAAACACTCTGGCCGTCTTCAACTTTTAATTCGAGATTCGACGCCGATAGATCCGCCAGCCGGCCCGCGTCGTCGAGATTTGCAATGATCGCCAGGACTTCAGGTGAGATGTTCTTGCCGAGGCTTGTCGCTCGTTCCATCGCACCACGGACGTTGCGGACCAAGGCTTCCACCTCCAGTGAATTTTCCGGCGCAAGCGGCTCGGAGATCGGCGTGACTCCGGCTTTTACATACTCGCCATGCCCGGCAACCGAATCAACCTGGCATCGTGAAAGTCCCTGTATGAGAATGCGAATGCGGCCGTCTGGCAGTCTCAGCATTCGCATAATGATAGCGACAGTGCCGACGGTGTAGAGATCGTCTTGTTCGGGATCCTCCTTGTTTACGTCCTTTTGCGAGACTAGCAGGATCATGCGGTCTTCCTTCAACGCCTGCTCGACTGCCCGGATCGACCTGTCCCGCGACACAAAAAGCGGGACTATCATAAACGGATATATGACAATGTCGCGAAGCGGAAGTACCGGCAGTTCCGGTGGAATCTGAACCATAGGCTCTACGGCCTCTGTTTCGGCAAGTGAAATAGGAAACTCTTCGATTTCGACCATAATCTTTGATGTTATTTAATTTGCAATGAACAAGCAGAAATGCGGATCAGAAGGAAAAGACAGAGCGTTATTGCCCCATGATTTTCCGGAGAAAGCTCTCTCTTTCCTCCGTAACATCAGTAAAACGAATGCCAAATCCGAAGCCGGGTAAAACATAGGCGATCTCGCCAGTAAAGGACATCGAATTGTCGCCGGACTTGATGGTTAGCGATACCGGCTCGCCTTCGACGACGCTTGCGATCGAATCGACATAGCATCCACCGAGGCTTACCTCGCTGATGCGAGTGTCGTATTTGCCGGAAGAGAATTCCAGCTGGGCCTCAGCAACCATTTCTTTACGTTCAAATCTTCTTTGTTCGTTTGCCATATAACTTATTAGGTTCCTTCAGTATCAGATCCGGCCTGTGAAAGTATCTGTTGAAGGAAACTGATATGTTCGTCGGTCAGATTCTTGAAGCGAACCCCGAAACCGAACCCGGGCATTGTATAGGCGATGATGCTCTCAAAACGCCAAGCGTCGCCGCCGGGCCGCCTGATCGTGATGTTTATGAAATCGCCTTCGGTCACGGTTGCGATCGAGTCCACAAAACAGCCGCCTTCACTAAGGTCGCTGATACGGGCCTGGTAATTGCCCGAAGAAAACTCGAGGCTGACCTCAGAAAAGTAGCTCTTACGTTCAGACTTTCTTTTTTCGTCGGACATAAGCCTCTATTTCTTGCCTTTCTTGGCTTTTCTCTCTCGCGAGCGGACGAGATCTTTTAATTCTGTCATAAATTCTGACACATCTGCGAACTCAAGGTAAACCGATGCAAAACGGACGTAGGCAACTTTGTCGAGGGCCTTCAAACGCCGCATTATTATCTTGCCGATGTCGCTGGTCGCAAGCTCGCGGTCGAGCGAATCCTGAACATTTTTCTCGACCTCATCAACGATCTTTTCCAACTGGCCGGTCGAGATCGGCCGTTTTTCAGATGCGCGGAATAATCCTGCGAGCACTTTATTGCGGTCCCAACTTTCACGTTTGCCGTCCTTTTTGACGACCATATAAGGTATCTCGTCGATACGCTCATACGAAGTAAATCGTCGTCCGCATTCGAGGCACTCGCGGCGGCGGCGTATCGAATCGCCGTCCTTAGATTCCCGCGAATCGACGACCTTATCCTCAATATGTGAGCAAAACGGACAACGCATATATCAGTGAACAGTAAAACCTCAGTCTTCCGGTTGGAAATCAGGCGAATCGGTCTCGATCTCACGCTCGGCGTTCTCGCTCGAGAGCAGGCTTCGAAACCTTTCGACGCTTATATCACCATGAAACAAATAGTATAACCCAAACAGCAGCGCGGGAGCGAAATAGATAAGGTGCGTCATGATCGAAACCGCCGCTGCCTGCTCTTTTTCAACACCAAGAAGTATAAGGCTGACCGCAGTCGCAGCGTGAAAGGCACCAGCTGCTCCACCGGGCGTCGGGGCAAGAGAGCTAAGCGTTGCGACGCCCATTACGAACGTCGAATCAAGGAACGTCATGGGCTCTCCGCTGGCGTTAGTCAAACCAAAAGCCAGCAGTATCAGCCACGTCGGGATAGCGATGCACACCCATAAGACGGCCGTCCAAAAAATGGACAGAAAAATGCCCATTGGACTCTTAAGAATGTCGAGCGAAGACGCAAGATTTTTCAGCACTCTAAGAAATATGTATCGCAGTCGGCCAGGAACAAAACTCCGATCGGTCAGCCGTTCGAAAAAACCTATCACCGGCTGCGAAAAACGATGGTAGATCACCAAAGCGATGATGCAGGCCAAGATCAACCCGCCCAAAATGTTCCCGACGTATTTTATATAGCCAAACTGCTCTTCGTGTTGGGGCGGTATTTGAAACCAAATAAGACTGATCGAAAAGAACACCATCAATGAGGCGAGATCGAGTATTCGCTCAATAACAATGGTCACGAAGGCAGCGCTCGGCCGGACGCGTCGATCACGCATCGGCAGCCACATCGGCCGTACGATCTCGCCGGCACGGCCAACTATCAAAATGGCCGCAAAGCCAACGGTCGTCGTAGCAAAAAGGTCGTGAAGACGTGACTTTGTTATCGGCTTAAGCAGCACCTGCCAACGCACGGCGCGGATAAAATAGCCAATGCATATACCAACAAAAGCC
>CAZUEI010000234.1:0-3908 GCA_964618985.1 uncultured Chloracidobacterium sp. | reverse complement strand
AAGAAGAGGCTCAATTACCAGCGATCGAGTTTTCAGATGGATCGAGTATAACGGACGAAGAACTTGTCCGGGCAGTGCTTGACGGCGATGAGCAGGCATTTGCTGAGATATTTGACAGGTATCGGCTATTAGTCACGCGGGTCGTAGGACGTTTTTTTCGCGACCGGTCTGAGATCGAAGAATGCGTCCAGTTAAGTTTTACAAAAACGTATTTTTCGCTCAAACACTTTCGCGGCGGACGCGATAATTCATTTCCGGCGTGGTTGACGCGAATTGCGGTCAACATTTGCTATGACGAATTTCGCCGTCGCGGGCGCCGGCCCGAAAGCCGCTTTACCGAAATGGATGATGAAGGAGCGGCGTTTATCGAGTCGCTAACGGACGCCAATGCCGGATCAGCGGAAACATCATTAGCTTCCGCGCAACTGGCGGAGAAAATATTGTCGTCACTCGATGCCAGGGACCGAATAGCGATGACGCTTGTGTATTCTGAAGATTATTCTTTGAGCGAAGCGGCAGCGATCATCGGGATCAGCACCGGCAACCTTAAATCGAGATTATTCCGATGCCGCAATCATATTAGAGAACGTTTTGGATATCTTTTTAAATGAGAGAGAAAACCTATGAGAAAACTTAAATTGATCGTTTGCTTTGCATTCGTTATTTCCTTTGGCGCTTTTGCTTTGTTGAGGTCCGGTCCTGTCAAAGGCCAGTCGGGCGTGCTGGCTGCGCCGACAGGCGTTATGGCCTCCGACACCAAATACAGAGACAAGGTCAGAGTCGAATGGGATGCTATTCGCGGAGCAACATTGTATCGGATATTTCGAGGAACTACCTCCAATTCCGGCACCGCTGTTGATATCGGGAATACACCGGCGAATACTTTTCTTGATACGACGGCAACCCCTGCTCAGACATTCTTCTATTGGGTTAGAGCCGAAAATAGTACCAATTTAAGCGCATTAAGCCAAAGCGATCAGGGCACACGGTCGAACACTGCCCAACAAGGACCTGTTCCTCCGCTCGGGCCTCCGCCTGTTCCGGCCGGAAACCCCGTTACCGCAGCTAAAGTTTATCTTGGTAAAGCTCTCTTCTGGGACGAGCAAATGTCGTCCACCCGAACGGTTGCTTGCGGCACCTGTCACAAAGCGAGCGGCGGAGGCGACGATCTGCGTGCCTTTACCTCACCATCGACATCGACAAATCCCGGCATCGATCAGTTTTTTGGCGGCTCGGATGACATTGTTGCGTCAAAAGGCGTGCCGCAGAATAATCTGGACGGTACCTATTTGCCGTCTTCACTTTACGGCTTCAACGATCAGGTTACGGGACGGAGTTCGATGTCTTATTTGAATGCCGGCTACCTTAATCAGGCATTTTGGGACGGCCGTGCAAGTGGGATATTCCGCGACCCGATCACGAACGCCATTATCATCAACGGCGGCGCGGCGCTCGAGAGCCAGGTGCTTGGCCCGCCTGTCAGTTCGGTCGAGATGGCCCACACAGGCCGCGATTGGAATCAGGTTGCCGCCCGTATTAATGAGTCCAATCCGTTGGCGTTGGCATCGAACATTCCAACGGCGCTTCAGATGTGGATTGGCGGACGCAAGTATAGCGAGCTCTTTGATGAAGTTTTTGGAACTCCGGATGTAACACCGTCCCGCATAGCGCTTGCAATTGCGACCTACGAACGAACTCTTTACACCGATCAGGCGCCGGTCGATCTGGCGAATGCAGGGATCACGCCGCTTACTCAACAGGAAAACAACGGCCGCAATCTTTTTGTACAGAACCAATGTGCGGTTTGTCACGCGAATGCGGTGACGACTGACAACAGTTTTCGATATATCGGCGTCAGGCCTCAAAATGAGGACACCGGCCGCTTTCAGGTGACAGGAAACAACGGCGACCTTGGAAGATTCAAAACGCCGGGCCTTAGGAATGTCGAGCTGCGCGGGACTTTCTTTCACAATGGCCGTTTCAACACGCTCGATCAGGTCGTTGCCTTCTATAACCGCGGTGGCGACTTTAATGCTCCGAACAAGGACCCGCTTGTTCGTCCGCGTGGGCTAGGCGCCCAACAGCAGGCCGATATTGTGGCGTTCCTGAAAAGGCCACTGACTGACCCGCGAGTTACTGCGGAACTACCTCCATTTGACAGGCCGATGCTTTATTCGGAGTCTAATCGGGTGCCTCAAATTACAGGCACCGGGAGAGCAGGCTCAGGCGGATTTATTCCCCAGATTGTGGCTATCTCACCGCCGCTGGCAGGTAATCCCAACTTCACTGTTTCCGTTTCAGGAGCCCTCGGAAACGCAGACGCCATATTGGCTATTACTTCCGAGGATCCAGGCACAGGATCCATTCCTGACCTGGTTACGTTCGCACGTATCGAGACGACAACTCAAAATACCGGTGCGGGTAACGGATGGGCTTCTTTGAGCGTGTCTGTTCCGGATACCTTTTACTTCGCGGGCAGGACGTTTTATGCACGCTGGTACATAATTGATCCTAACGCTGAAAACGGATTTTCTGTATCTCCGGCGATCAAATTCACGGTTTTTAGCCAGACCCCACGTTTAAGTACGTCAACGGTTACTGCAGTTGATTAATGAGTTGACTTGACCGACCCATGGTTCGGCTTAAGAGCTAGGTTTTTGACCGGGCGTCATTTCGATTGCCCGGTCATTTTTGATTTTGAGATCATCCTGGCCAAACTGACCCATTCGTCGAGCGTGAGAGTTTCGGCACGGCGTCGGCTATCGATGCATGCTCCTTCCAACAAAGCGGAAGCGTCGGCATATACTTCTTTGAGATTATTCAACATATTCTTCCGCTTCTGTGAGAACGAAACGCTCAGGATATTTCTAAATAAAATCTCATCTGAAACAGCCGATGCTTTTGGAGTAAACCGGACAACAGCGCTCCAGACCTTTGGAATAGGCTCAAAGGCTTGCGGCGGCACGTCAAAAAGGCATTCAGTGTTGAATGCATTTTCAACGAGCACGCTCAGAAAGCCACGCTCCTTTCCGCCGGGGGACGCCGTGATACGTTCAACGACTTCGCGCTGGAACATCAGAACCATTTTGGAAAAAAGATGGCGTTGGTCGATGAGACGCTGGAGTATTGGAGTCGAGATGTTGTAAGGCAGGTTTGCGGCCAATTTCAGATTTGAAATTTCAAATATCAAATTGTTTGGGAACAATCTTGAAAAATCGACCTTCAGCGCATCTTCATTGAGAATCGAAAGACTCTCATAATTGGAAAATTTCTCATTGAGCAGCGGGACAAGATCACGGTCGAATTCGACAGCAAACACCGTACCGGCATCCTCTAGCAATCGTTCCGTCAATGCTCCGTGTCCGGGGCCGATCTCAATTACCGTTTCATCTTTGCGAAGGTCGAGGGTATCGACGATACGGTGAATGATCGTTTTATCCTGAAGAAAGTTCTGTCCAAGCGATTTTTTTGCCCGCATAAGCCTTGGCCTCAGGCAGTTGGATAGCCGGTGATCTCGATGTCGTCGCCAAGCCGCTCGATGGAAATGTCAGTTAACCGCATCGCCTCTGCGAGTGAATCCGCTCCGGGGCCGCCGACTGCATTCGGAGCTTCGCGGCCGCCGATAATGATCGGAGCGGCGATGAATGTGACCTTATCGACAAGCTTTGCATCGCAGAATGCACCGGCGATCTCGCTTCCTCCTTCGACAAGGACACTTTGAATATCACGATTTTTCAATTCTTCTAAAACGCCTTTAAGATCTCGTCCGCCCATGGGCGACACGACAACGTCCGCACCCAAATTACGTAAGACGGACAGTTTACCTGCGTCACTGCTGTTCGTGAAGATAATCGTCGGGGTTTCGCCGGCGGTTGAGATCAAATTAGAAACCGCCGACAGCCGCAGTT
>CAZUEI010000233.1:0-3935 GCA_964618985.1 uncultured Chloracidobacterium sp. | reverse complement strand
CCGCGCGCTCTCAGCCGTCGGGTTGCCGCGGCGAGCGCCCTCACGACGAACCCGTGAGGCAGTCGCGGCTGGGGGGCCTCGTTGGGGGGAACGTCGGACAGGTTAATAAGAATGGTTAGAACATTTAGATGCATCGAACCGATGAGGAACTCGTAAGGGCATGCCGCGAAGGTGACGAATCCGCGTGGGAGGCAATTACATACAAATACCAAAACCTTCTCTTTTCAATACCGCGGAGAGCGGGTTTGAGCAGGGATCTGGCGGCTGATGTGCTCCAGGAAGTCTTCAAAACGTTGTATGTAAAGCTCGACCTCCTAGAAAAGCCGGAGTCGCTCAAATCTTGGCTTATCACGACGACCCGACACAAAACGATCCATCTTATAAAGCGCGAAACACGAGGCCGTCCCCGTTCGATCAGCGATGATGAAAACGATCCCGCTTTCGAGATCGCGGACACCTCACCGCTCGCCGACGAAATGCTGATTCGCCTCGAGCGTGAGGATCAAATCGAAAAGGCGTTTACAGAGATCGATGATCGATGTCGGCAATTGCTGATGATGCTGTATCTGGAAAACGAAAAACTACCGTATTCAGAGATCGCCGAAAAACTAGATATACCCCTCGGCAGCATCGGTCCAACGCGGGCACGCTGTCTGCAGAAATTGCTAAAATTTATTCCTCACAAGGAAACAGATGTATTTTTAGTTCGGTCAAAATGACTTACCATTATAAGCCGGCAAATACTGTTAGGCGAAACGTATGGAACATATTGAGTTCGGAACACTAATTGAGAAATTCGAAGGACGGCTTGATGCCCGCGACGAGCACGAGGTCGCGGCTCACATTGCCGGCTGTGGCGAGTGTAGAGCCGAGTCTACGAAGCTAGCGGATTTCTTCGCATATGTCGAACCGCAAGTGATCGACCACGTTCCACAAGTAGTCACGGCAAGAATTTTGAATCTTTACCAGAGAAAACCGGCCCTGAGCCAGGCGGAGACGAATGAACGCCCTGGCTTTGTATCGCTGATATTCGATGATTGGCAGATGGCCATAAACGAAAGATACTCTGGATTAGATACTCGACAAATGCTCTATCGCATCGGTGCCTTTGAGATCGATTTGCGGTTGGAACTTGTCGGAGATAAATGCAGTCTGGCCGGACAGATATTTCCCGAGACCGTTGGTGCCACAGCCGAGATCTCATCCTCAACCCATGCCACAACGGCGGCGCTGAATGAAGGCGGCGAGTTTACCTTCGATCCTGTGCCGCTAGGTGTTTACGATTTTCGTATATTGACCGATACCGAAGATTTAAGAATAGAAGAAGTTCCTCTTCACTACTAAAGGGAGCGGCAAAACTACCCACCGCTCACATTTTCTGCAAATAAAGCCCGCAGTTATCCCCGCGAATCCAGCCACGGGTCTCCCATCCGTGCATCAACTTTTATACCAACGTAAAAATTTGTTTGGCTTCGTTGTATTTTTTGTGTCATCCGGGTGACTACTCTATCAGGCGGCGTTTTCTACCGGCGCGGATCGCCATTCAATACCATGAGCAAAAAAGAAAAAGAAATCGTGAAAAAGGACCGTCGGTCATTCCTTTCAGTATTACCACTTGGGGTTCTGGGTGTCGTTGGAGCCTCGTTGACGATTGCGGCCAAGCGAACGCTTGAGCCGCAGGTTGCTGCCGCTGATGAAAGCTGGAAAACACTCGGCAACATTTCGGAGATCGCAGGCGAGGAGCCGATAGAAAAAACCATCGCAGTTACGTGCCGGTCAGGTTGGAGCAAGACGGTGGATGATGTCTCGGTTTATGTCTTGCCAAAACATGACAACAGGGTTTTGTCGTCCGTCTGTCCACATTAGGGCTGTCCTATCGTATGGGACGATGACTCGAAAAATTTTCTGTGCCCGTGTCACGACAGTTTCTTTAGTGACAAGGGCGAACGGCTAACCGGCCCGGCAACAAAGGACCTCACCGAATTTGAAACCCGCGTAGAGAACGGAAAACTACAGATCAAGGTTTAGAGGACATCACGATGGCAGCTGAACTCGACGCAAGACAGATTGGAATTGGCAATTGGTTGTCCAGAGAAACGGAATTCGATTCGATCAAATTTCGTTTATTGGATACTCCGGCAAGCGGCCTGTCCGCATGGGCACGAACTACCAGCGGCGTGATTGCTCTGCTCCTGCTTCTACAGGTAGCAACCGGCATCCTGCTGGCTTTTCACTATGTTCCCGCTATTGGCAATGCTTACACAACAGTCGCTTTCATCGAACTTGCCGTTCGCGACGGTGCGTGGATCCGATCGCTTCATTATCACTCATCCGTTATGCTTCCGATCGTGTTAATGTTCCACCTACTCCAAATGATCATTCGGGGTGTTTACCGTACTAATCGAACGGCGTGGTGCTTTGGACTAGTAATGCTGGTTCTCGTTCTCGGAGCCGGGGCGACGGGTTATGCTCTCCCGTGGGACGCTCGTGCTGTCAATGGAGTGAATATTGCGGCGAGCCTCGCCGGAAACACGCCGTTCGCCGGCGAATCGATCAGGACATGGCTGGTCAGCGGACCTGCGATATCGACGCTGACCCTTTCGCGGTTTTACGGCCTCCACGTTTGGATCGTGCCAATGCTCATTTTGCTGTCGGTGACTGCTCGGCTGTTCATCTTTCGAACACGAACCAACGATCAGGACCGGGAGCAACTTTCAGCGTGGGCAAGGGACCAATTTGCGCGCAACGCGATCATGGTCGGGCTCGTCTTTATCGCAATCTCAATTTTCTCTAGGGTCTATTCAGCTCCATTTGGTCCGCAGCTGACGGACTCGGCAACCTATCTGCCACGCCCCGGGCCCCAGTTCCTATGGCTCTTTGAGATGCAAAAATATACGGATGGTCCGCTCGCGGCCATACTGGCAATGGGATTGCCGGCATTGGTGATCGGCGGACTGATCGCGCTTCCGCTATTCATCAAAAGCAGTGTCGGACTGCTTCGAGTAGCGGTAAGCGCGTTATTTTTTATTGGTTTCGGTACGGTTGGAGTTCTGACAGCGGTTGCGGTCTATCAGGATAAGAGTGACACCCGTGTTTCAGAACAGCTTGCCAAACAGGAGCGGGATGAGGCCGAATTCCGAGCAAGGTCATTTGAGCCGCAAATCCAGAATATCGGCCGACCAACGAAATCGACTGACTCGCCGCAAGGCGAGTCTAATGTCGCACAGATCCAGGTTTCCTCGAGCTCACTTGTGTCCATACCGGCTTCCTACACGGTGAATTGCGCAAAATGTCATGGAGCCAATGGCGAAGGCGAAGCCAAAAATCCCGAACTCGTTGGTATTACCACCCGCGACGAAGACCAACTCACACCTGAAATGATATTGGGCATTATCAACGATCCATCTGCCTTTGGTCGAAGCTCAAAAATGCCTTCCTACAAAGACAAACTCAGCGAGGCTGACAAAGAGGAGATAGTTTCCTGGATCAGGTCAATATCACCCGATACTAACGGCGCGAATGGCCCTTTAGTCCAAACCGCCATGGTTGAAAAAAAGAAATAGCAATAATTAAGGAGAAAATTCGATGGAAAAATTGAAATCACCTCAAACAAAACTAATGATCGCTTCGGTCTTGTTACTCATGACTTTGGTCGTCATTGCAGTCGGCACACCAAACGTAAACGGCGCAAAGATCGACCCGACCGCGACTACCGTCATGATATTTGACGGTGGATCTGACTACGCCACGTACTGCACCAGATGTCATGGCGGAGACGGACGGGGGCAGACCTCAAAGGGACGTCAGACTCATGCTGGTGACTTGACAAAAAGTAACGTCAGCGACGCCAAGGGTATTCGGATGATCACTAACGGGAGCGGGGAAATGCCGGCATTTAAAAACAGTATGAGCGCCGATCAGATCAGAGGTGTGAT
>CAZUEI010000232.1:0-3964 GCA_964618985.1 uncultured Chloracidobacterium sp. | reverse complement strand
GCTCCCGCGAACTCGACCTTTTCATCCGACAGCGTCTCGTGAATACCCATCGCAGCAAGTTTTCCCATTTGCGATGCGTCAACCGCTTCTTTGCCACCGTTTGCACAATCGCCGCCGGAGAAGATCTTCGGATCGGAAGTCTGCATCAACGCGTTGACAATGACGCGGCCTTTTTCGTCAGTCTTGACGCCGCAAACATCTGTGAAAAACGACGCCATCTTTTGCTGGCCAATAGCTTTGATGACCATGTCACAGGCGATCTCGGATTCGCCGTCAGCATTTTTCACACGCATTGCTTCGACTAGCGAATCCCCGATGATCTCAACCGGAACGGTCTGCCACATAAACTCGATGCCGTCCTTGCGTGCAAGCTCCATCTCGTAATCGTAAGCCGGGGCGTCCTTTTCTGTTCGGCGATAGACCATTACTACCTTTTCAGCGCCAAGACGTTTTGCCTGTGTAACTGCATCGATCGCGGTATTACCGGCGCCGATGACGACAACAGTTTTCCCAAGCGGTACACTTTTCCAGTCGCGCGTCTTGATCTGTTCGATAAATGCCAGAGCATCGATCACACCTTCGAGATCTTCGCCGGGAATATTGAGTTTATTAGTTTCCCCGAGCCCGACGCCTAAGAAAATGGCTTCGTGCCATTCTTTTAGCAGATCCATGCCGACGTGATTTACCGGCCCGATCACTTCGGATTCCGGCTTATCGCCGTGAACGATCTCGGTATTCAGCATGAATTTCACACCAATGGCGGCAACGTGTTCAGCCTCGTCGAGCGAAACCTTTTGCGGCATCTTATATTCGGCCATGCCGTAAGTGTCGAGGCCACCGGCTTGCGGTTTGCGTTCGTAAACGGTCACATCATACCCGAGGCGGGCGAGATACGACGCACACGACAATCCGGCAGGGCCCGAACCAATGATTCCGACCGACTTACCGTTCGATTCGCCCTTTGTGTAGATCTGGCGGCCGCTGCTCATGGCATGATCGGTCGCATATCGCTGAAGCCGCCCGATCTCGATCGGCTTATCGAGCAAGGTTTTCTCGACACAGGCACCTTCGCAGAGAACCTCGACCGGGCAGACGCGTGCACAGCTTGCGCCGATCGGATTCGCGTCAAAAATAACACGTGCGGAACCATGCAGATTGCCGCTCGCGATCTTCTTGATAAACGACGGCACGTCAATATGTGTCGGGCATGCCCGCGTGCAAGGCGCGTCGTAGCAATACAAACACCGATTCGCCTCCGCCAACGCTTCGGCCTGCTTCATCGCCGGATTGATCTCAGAAAAATTTTGCTCGATCTGTTTGATGTCGAGCGGTGAGCAATAGTCATTTGCCATAAGAGTTATTCACCACAGAGTCACAGAGGCCACAGAGTTAAAAGATCTAATATTTTATTTAAAATCTCTGTGTCCTCTGTGACTCTGTGGTGCAATCTTCCTTAGTCAGCCACTATCGGCGCGTAAGCATCTGGTCGGCGGTCGCGGAAAAACTGCCACGTGTTTCGCACCTCACGGATCTTGTCCATATCGAGATCGGCGACTATGAGTTCATCCTGATCGCGTGATCCGACGGCTAGCATCTGTCCACGCGGGTCGCAGAAATAGCTCTGACCGTAGAATTCGCCGATGTTCCACGGAGCTTCGGTTCCGACACGGTTGATCGCACCGACAAAATAGCCGTTCGCAACGGCGTGTGCCGGCTGTTCGAGTTTCCAGAGATATTCCGAGAGTCCGGCGACAGTTGCCGAGGGATTAAAGATTATCTCGGCGCCGTTCAAGCCCAAGCATCTCGCTCCCTCAGGAAAATGCCGGTCGTAGCAGATGTAAACACCGATGCGCCCGACCGCCGTGTCAAAACAAGGATAGCCGAGATTGCCCGGACGAAAGTAAAATTTCTCCCAGAAGCCGGGATTGACATGTGGAATGTGCGTCTTGCGATAAGTACCGAGAAACTTGCCGTCAGCATCTATCACTGCAGCCGAGTTGTAATAAACGCCGGTCTGTTCTTCCTCGTAGATCGGAACGACGAGCACCATGCCATGCTGCTTGGCGACTTCCTGCATCAACTTGACGGTCGGACCGTCAGGTATTTTTTCGACTGCCTCGTACCAACGCGTTTGCTGCTCGGCGCAGAAGTACGGTGTCGTGAAGATCTCTTGAAAGCACAACACCTGAACGCCCTGCTTCGCCGCTTCCTCGACGAACTTCATCTGATGATCGATATTCGCCTTCTTGATTTGTTCGATCGGCCCTTCCGAACCGCCTACGTTATGAGCTTGTATCAGCCCGCCTTTTACTATTCTTGCCATCTCTTCAATTTGAAATCTAAAATATGAAATTAACTAACTCATCCAATTAACGCCCGCTTCGGGATTCCATTTTGTCGTTGTCTTCTTCAACTTTGTCCAAAACTCGATCGAGCTTGGCCCTGTGATGTCATTCGCACCAAAACGCGATTCATTCCAACCGCCAAATGAGAAGGGCTCGCGCGGCACCGGCACTCCGATGTTGACGCCGATCATTCCTGCGCTCGCGTGCTCCATCACATATCTCGCAAGTCCGCCGCTCTGCGTAAATACGGCAGCAGCATTGCCATATGGATTATCATTCTCGATCTTGATAGCTTCATCCAAAGTATCGGTTCGCATTATCGAGATCACCGGGCCAAAGATCTCTTCGGTCGCAACTGACATATCGGGTTTTACATAGTCGATAACTGTCGGGCCAACGTAAGTTCCATTTTCTTTACCCGAAACAACAGCTCCGCGTCCATCGACCAGTATTTTCGCACCGTTTCGTTCGGCTTCGGAGATGTAATCTTCGATGCGTGTTTTTGCGGCTTTTGAGATCACTGCACCAAGATTTTTTCCCGGAATGACCTTGCGAGCTTCCGTTACGATCTGATCGATGATCGGATCGACATTGCCAACAGCCAGCATTGCCGACGCCGCCATACAGCGTTGGCCTGCACAGCCGGACATCGACGCCGTCACATTCGACGCTGTCATTGACGGATTGGCATCAGGTAAAACGAAAAGATGGTTTTTCGCTCCGCCAAGAGCAACGCACCGTTTTAATGTATGCGTGCTTTGCTGATAGACAAGTTTCGCGACCTTTGTCGAGCCGACAAAGCTGACTGCTTCGATGTCGGGATGAGCGCAGATGCCTTCGACTATCTCCTTGCCACCGTTGACGATGTTGAAAACGCCGTCGGGCAAACCCGCTTCTTTTAGTATTTCCGCCATTCGCTGACAGGATAGCGGCACAAGCTCGGACGGCTTCATTATCATCGTGTTGCCGAGCACCAACGCATTCGGCATCGTCCAGTTCGGCACCATCAACGGGAAATTAAACGGCACGATAGACGCGACAACGCCGACCGGAAAATGCTCCGTGCGACATTCGACGCCGCGGCTCACTTCCAACACTTCGCCCGAAACCAGCTGCGGCATCGAACACGCAAATTCGGTCAACTCAATACTTTTATCGACTTCGGCTCGTGCCTCGTCAATGGTCTTGCCGTTTTCCTCAGATACGAGAGCGGTGAGTTCATCGGAGTTCTTTTCAAGCAAATACCGATAGCGGAAAAACACCTGCGCGCGTTCCTTGATGGGAAGCTTGCTCCAACCGTCAAAGGCCTTTTTTGCCGAACGGACCGCGCGTTCCAATTCATCTGTCGTTGACATCGGAACCGTTGACAGCAAATTGCCATCAATGGGCGAAATTACATCAAGATCATCTGCTGAGACGCTATCGATAAATTCACCGTTGTAATAGTTTCTAACTCTGTCGTATTTCATAAGTACATTTCCGGACTATACTCCGAGTTAAGCTGATTCTTGCTACTCATGCTTATCAAACTTCATTTCCATTTGCGGGGACATTTTCATTAACACAAAATGAACTACGAACGAGACGCCGAATCCCACAAACCACGCATAATCGTATAA
>CAZUEI010000231.1:0-3993 GCA_964618985.1 uncultured Chloracidobacterium sp. | reverse complement strand
TCTTCAGTGATTATAGGTCAGAGTCTGACGGCCTTAATTTTTCAACCCGAACGGCCGTAACCTTATATTCAGGCGATTGGACATATCGGTCGCGATAAGGCGTAGTTAGCCGGTTCAGAAAGATCTCCGGCGTATGAAATGTGGCAAAAAGCTCGCCTTGACGAATGGCAGCACTGACCTCTACGGGCAAAACTGCTTCACCGTATCGGCTCGTCAGACGAACTGATTCGCCGTTGACAAGCAAGAGTTTATCGGCGTCTATCGGGTTTATCATAAGCCGATCTGACGGTCGTAATTCTGTATTGGGTGTCCGTGCCGTCATTGTTCCGGCGTTGAAATGGTAAAGTGCCCTTCCGGTAGTCAAAAGAAACGGAAACTCATCCGCGATGATTTCAGGAGTCGGACGATATTTGATACGTCGCAACGGGGTAGTTTTGCCATTGCTGAACGTTTCAGCATGTAAGATCTCCGTTCCGGGGACATCCTCGCTAACGCATGGCCACTGCAATCCTTCGTTATCAATTCGATCATAAGAGATGCCGGCCGCTCCGCTCCATACCGTCCGAACCTCGTTCCAAATCTCCTCGGCCGAATGAAAATCAAAAAATTCGCCTTTGCCCATTGCTCTAGCCAGATCGCAGACGATCTCCCAGTCGGACTTGGAGTTGCCACGCGGTTCGATGGCCTTCCGCACTCGCTGGACACGCCGTTCGCCGTTCATAAACGTACCGTCCTTTTCGAAAGAGGAAGCCGCGGGGAAAAAGACATTACCAAATTCGCGGGCGGTCTCGTTCATAAACATGTCCTGAATGATCACGAGTTCGAGATTGCGCATGGACTTTTCGGTTTCGTTTGCGTTCGCGTTAGATAAAAAGACGTCGTAGCCGATGGCCCACATCGCCTTTAATTTTCCGTCCCGAGCAGCATCGATCATCTGCAGGACATTCAAACCTTTTTCAGATGGAACGGGAGCATTCCAAACTTTTTCAAATAGTTCCCTGCCGACATCGAGCGATATAGAACCAGTCAAAATTCCCGGGTCACATCCCATTTGTGCGGAGCCTTGCACGTTGTTCTGGCCGCGAAGTGGATTCACACCCGTTCCCTGCTTTCCGATATTTCCGGTCACAAGCGCCAGGTTTACGATACACATGACGCCCTCGGTGCCCTGGCCGTGCTCGGTAATTCCAAGTCCGTGAAAACACATCGCTGGTTTTTCAGTTGCATAAAGCCTCGCTGCCCTCCGAATCAAGTCAGCATCCACTCCACAGCGTTCGGAAACCATTTCCGGCGAATAGTCCCCCACAAAGGATCGAAATTGCTCGAACTCCAAAACCCGGTTTCCGATAAAATCCCGGTCTGTCAATTCTTCTTCGATAATGGTGTATGCAAGCGAATTTAGGAGTAAAATATTCGTTCCGGGACGAAGTTGTAAATGAACATCCGCGTATTTTGTGAGTTCTATCCGCCGCGGATCGATCACTATAAGTTTCGCACTGTTCTTAAGAATGGCTTGCTTGATCCGCTCACCGACGATCGGGTGATTTTCAGTAGGGTTTGCCCCGCAGATCAAGATCGTCTTTGTAAGTTCGATTTCGTTGAATGAATTGGTCGCCGCACCGGTTCCGAGCATCATTTTCATTGCCGCTGCAGAAGGCGTATGACAGACCCGTGCGCAACAATCAACATTATTCGTTCCGAGAACAACACGGGTGAACTTTTGGGCGAGGTAGTTCTCTTCATTTGTAGCCCGAGCCGAACCTAAAACTGCAACGCTCTCTTTTCCGTCCTTTTCAATGATCTGTCTTAGTCGATCTGCCGCGTATGCGATCGCTTCCTGCCACGAAACCTGCTTCCAGTGACCATCGCTCCGGATCATCGGTTCTGTGATCCGGTCCGCGGCATCGGCAAATCCGAAAGCGTAACGCCCCTTCACACAAAGATGGCCGCGACTCACAGGTGCGTCCATAGCAGGCTTGATCTGCACGATCTCCTGACCGCGCGTCCCGACATTCATTTCGCAACCCGTTCCACAATACGGACAAATCGTTTTTGTCCAGGATGTCGCTATACCCGATCGCAGAATGGATCTGTCTTCAAGAGCTCCAGTCGGACATGTATCCACACAGGCACCGCAGCTAACGCACGAGCTGGCCGCCAGTGTTGAAAACGAATCGGGAACAATGTGCGTCTTATTTCCGCGATCGATAACCTGCCAAACAAATTGTCCCTGCACTTCGTCGCAAATCCGGACACAGCGATAGCAATCGATGCACTGCGACATATCGACATGAATATACGGGTGTGAATTATCTACAAGTTCCTGCTCCTGTTCACCCTCAAAATCCTCTTTGCTGAGCCCGTATTCTCGTGCGAGCTTATGAAAAGGCTTGTCGGGAAATTTTACAAATGGCTGGGCTGGGTACTTTTGCGCCAACATACGAAGATTCATTTTCCGTGCTTCACGAAGCTGTGTCGTTTCAGTTTGGATCTCCATTCCCGGTTTTAGTTCCGCCATGCATGAAACTTGAGGATGCGACGCGCCCTTAATTTCGACCAAACATACGCGACAAGCCCCGCAGGGCTTTAACCGTGAATCGTTACACAACGTCGGAATCTCGATTCCGGCAAGTTGCGCAGCTTTAAGAACAGTCGTATCGCTTGGGAATTCTAAACTATCACCGTTGAGGCTCACTTTGATCATAAAAAGAAATCGCCCTACGAGCAGATTACCATTTCCTGAAATCTAGTATCACTCGGGAAGTCCTCCTTAACTAGGCGATATGGGCAACAGGCGTGCCAACAAGAGGCATCGGAAAATAACGAATTTGTAACCGGCCACTATCCAATTGACTCGTGGATACCGGCGCGTGATACCGTCCACTCTATCAACAAGGACGAAGCTGACATCAAGATTTTTCAACCAACTGCGTAAAATTACACAGTTAACCCCGAATTTTTGCGGGAATAAGCGTGCAATTGATTCCCTGACTGCTTAAGAAACAGCATTTGCTGGATACCTTCGAATTTCATTTGTCATACTCCTTGCGGGTTTCGGTAATAAGAAGGGATTAACAAAATGAAAAGGAGAACGGATAACCACAACTCTAAATAGCTTTGCCCCAAAGTCGATAAGGTCAAAGATCTGCGAGAAGAATCATTATGCGCAAAAACTTACATGGTATGCGGCTCTATTGCAAAACCTTCCGTTTGTCCGAATGACTAAAAAGGTTTTGTTGGCATGCAATTATCCTAGAGACCCTGTATTTTTGTGCCATACCAGTGAACCCGAGTGAGCCAGATCAAACTAGACATTAGACTCATGTCTCTCCTCAAATTCCGCGGTAACATTATAAGAATCTAGAATTGTCCTGTGTTTTAGCGGAACTGGTGTTGAGGGCCTCCCTCGATGGAACGGTGTTGCGACTTAAATAATAGAGTTGGAAGCCTGCGATCTTTATTAGTTTACTTGTATGGATGAATCGACGCATTGTATGGATGAATCAACGCATGTTCTGACTAGACCGAGAGGGTCAATATGGGTCAAGAGCTACGGGGTCACAAAAGTGCTACAGACAGGCATCGACACCGTGATCCTGTGCGGAGCCCTGTTTATGGCGTATTTGCTGCGGATGGACTTCTCTCTCTCCCCCGAATCGCAATCACACCTTCTCGCCCAATTGTTGCTTGTGGTACCGATTCAAATATTGGTCCTGCGCCTTTACGGTGTGCACAACTTCATTTGGCGATATACCAGTTTTGGTGATGCTAAACGCATCGTCATTGCGTTAGTGATTGCCTCGCTGCCCTTATTCGTTATTCGCTTAACCTTAATATCCACTGCGAAGTTCATCGCAGTCCCGCTGTCGATCATTATTTTGGATCTTTGTTTGGCTGCGATCGGCATTATGGGCGTGAGATTATTACGGCGAGAGCAGTACGAAAATCATAAAAGAATAAAAAACGGCAGAGCTATCGCTGCGACGGGATATA
>CAZUEI010000230.1:0-4018 GCA_964618985.1 uncultured Chloracidobacterium sp. | reverse complement strand
ACGCAGGCCGCGATAGCAGCCGATGTCCATCAACCGTTTGATGTCCATTTGGACGTGCTTTCTGAGGTCGCCCTCGACCTCGACATCGGTGTCAAGGATCGAGCGGATCTTGTTAAGATCGTCCTCGCTAATGTCCTTGATCTTTGTATTGACATCGACCCCGGCCTGGCCGAGGACCGCGGTCGCGCGCGATTTGCCTACACCGTAAATGTAGGTCATTCCGATTTGTGCCCTTTTATTGGGCGGTAGATCTACTCCTGCTATACGAGCCATATTTTTTATCCTTGTCTCTGCTTATGCTTCGGGTTATCGCAAATAACGCGCACGACGCCTTTGCGGTGGATCACCTTGCATTTGTCGCACATTTTTTTTACTGATGGCCTGACTTTCATCTCTTTACACCTGTCCTATTTATAGCGATATGTAATGCGTCCGCGTTTCAGATCGTATGGCGACAACTCGACTAAAACCTTGTCGCCGGGCAAAATTCGGATAAAATTTTTCCTCATTTTCCCCGAAATATGAGCTAAAACCTCATGATTATTCTCGTCAACTGCGACCTTGAACATGGCATTCGGCAATGTTTCCAGCACTGTCGCGGTGACCTCAATCGCTTCTTCCTTAGACATACATAACAAGCCAACTTGCTGAATAGTTGAGCAAACCAATGATTTTATCCCTTGTCAACGGTTTTTTCAAGTCGCAGAAACGGTTTCTGCTAGCCCTTTTTCCCGTTCTAGCTTCTGCCGCTTTGTAAGCGTCAGAATTTCAGGCCCGTCAGCCGTTACGGCAAGCGTATGTTCAGCGTGTGCCGATGGTTTGCCGTCAAGCGTCACAACCGTCCATTTATCGCTCAAAGTCCGTGTTTCAGCCGTTCCCAGGTTGAGCATCGGCTCGATCGCAAAGCAGTAACCGGCCCGGATACGTTCTTTTGTCCCCTGACGTCCATAATTCGGAATCTGCGGTGCTTCGTGCATCTGACGGCCAATGCCGTGGCCGGTGTAATCGCGAACTATGCCGTAACCAAACTTCTCGGCATGCTGTTGAACCGCCCAGCCGATATCACCGATTCGGTTATTCACACGGCTTGCCTGAATACCAAACTCAAGACATTCTTCCGTAACGCGGATCAATTGTTTTAGCTCGTCAGTGATCTCGCCAACCGGCACTGTCATCGCCGTGTCGCCGACAAATCCCTGATACGTCGCAGCCATGTCTAGCGAAACGATGTCGCCTTCGTTCAATGGATCTTTTTTTGAAAACCCATGAACGATCTCGTGATTGACCGAAGCACATATCGCATAAGGAAACCCGTGATACCCGATAAACGTCGGTATCGCTCCGGCGTCGCGTATCATTTTGTCGGCGGCATCATTAAGCTCCATTGTCGAGATGCCCGGAGCAACCATCGCCCGCAAAGATTCTCTGACCTCAGCGATCAACTCGCCGACGTCTCGCATTTTGTCAAGATCTTTTGCGGACTTTGCGATTATCATTCCAAACATTTACGGCCTAGATTACTTTTTCGATCTCATGATAAATGTTATCGATCTCGCCTGTACCGTCAACCTTTTTGAGACGGCCCGACCGCTCATAATAATCGAGCAGCGGCTTGGTCAATTCATCATAGGTCTCGAGCCGCACCTTGACCTTTTCTTCCGAATCATCCGCTCGATGGTCAAGCCCCGCTTCCGGATGCTCGTCACAAAAACCTTCGATCTTGGGCGGCTTTGAGTAAATATTGTATATCTCGCCGCAAACGGAACAGCTTCGGCGCCCCGTAAGTCTTTTGAGCAATTCTTCCCGCGAGACATCGACCTCTATCGCCTGAATTTCCTTGCCCTGCTCTTTGGCTAGCTCTTCGAGTTGCTCGGCCTGCACCGCCGTTCTCGGATAACCGTCCAAAACATAAGTCCCGGCTGCGTCCGGTTTCGAGGTACGTTCCTTTACGATCCGAAGCGTCACATCATCAGAGATCAACTTTCCTGAAGCCATTATCTCCTGAACTTCTTTCGCAAGAGGCGTGTCGAGCGTTTTCATCTCGCGGAACATATCGCCCGTTGAGATCTGCGGAATTGATCGCCGTTCCTGCAAAAGCCTCGCCTGCGTTCCCTTTCCCGCACCAGGTGCACCTATCAATACAATGATCTTATCCATCAAATAAAGAAAGTTTTGCCGCAGATTTACGCAGATGCACGCGGATAAAACAATTTCTTATCTGCGTTTATCCGCGTAAATCTGCGGCTAATTTTTTTCAGCCTAACTTCTTCTTCCTCGTAATCGCGATCCGGCACCGAGAAATCCCTCGTAATTACGCATTACAAGCTGCGCTTCGATCTGAGAAACCGTGTCCATCGCGACACCGACGAGGATGAGCAGCGATGTGCCGCCGAAATAAAATTGGTATCCCAAACCGGTCGGTATCCAGCTCAAGCCGGGCGTCGAGGTTAGCAAATTATCGAGCCCAGTCCCTATGAACGGTAAACGAGCGACCTTAAATCCGCTCAAAAGAAGCTGAGGAGCAAACGCCACAAATGCCAGATACAAAGCACCGACAGTCGTCAGCCTTGTCAGGATCGAATTCAAATAATCCGCCGTTGGGGCCCCAGGACGAATACCCGCAATAAATCCGCCGTGCTTTCGCAGATTGTCGGCAACTTCGTCCGTGTTAAAAATGATCGTGATGTAAAAGAAAGTGAAAATTACGATCAGCGAGAGAAAGACAAGCTCGTAATACGGATCGCCGCCGTGAAACTGCTGGAAGAACGCATACACTTTTGACCATGTGGTGTCAGGAGTGTTTGGGTCAGGCGGAAACGCCGAAAACAAAGTTTGCGGCATCGCCAGCACAGAAGATGCAAAGATCACGGGAATAACCCCGCCCATATTGATCTTGAGCGGCAGGCTTGTTTCCTGGCCGCGAAACGTCTGATTGCCAACTCGCCTGCTGGCGTAGCTGATCGCAATATTTCGTCTCGCCGATTCGACATAAACGATCAATGCAATTAAAGCGATAAGAACAACAACCAAAAATACAACCCCAATAAGCTGCATCGGATCTCCGGAACCAACGCGCTCCGAGATTTGCATAAGCCCCCGGGGCAGCCCAATTACAATTCCGGCAAAGATCAGAAGCGAAATGCCGTTACCCACGCCGCGTTCGGTGATCTGCTCACCGAGCCACATTACAAAGATCGTGCCGGTAGTAAGCGTAATCACGATCATCGCTGTCGCCCACCATGTTTCAGGAATTATCTGATTACGGGAAAGCCACGTCGCAACAAAGAACGTCTGAACAGCGCACAGAACAACGGTCGAATACCGCGTCCACTGATTCATTTTCTGCCTACCGACTTCGCCTTCTTCCTGAATTTTCTTCATCGCGGGCGAAAGCACCGGGAGAAGCTGCATGATGATCGACGCAGTAATATAAGGCGTCACGCCGAGCGCAAAAACCGAGATCGTGCGAAAATTGCCGCCTGAAAAAAGGTCGAGAACTCCAAGGAGCGTGCCCGCAACCTCGCCCCAGACCCTTTCGAGCTGCGCCTTATTGATGCCGGGCGCCTGAACGTGCGCACCCAAACGATAAACCGCAAGAAGCCCGAGCGTAAAGAGGATGCGCTTGCGCAGCTCGGGGATCTTGAACATGTTTTGTACGGCGCTAAAAAACTTCTCCATATGATTGATGGTTGTTCGTGGCTCGTCGTTCGTTGCAAAATTCTTAAAGCAACGATCAACAAACAACGATCAACGAACTAACCTGCTGCTTCTGCCACCTTTGCTATCACGGTCGCTGTGCCGCCCGCCTTTTCGATCTTTTCCTTAGCTGTTTTGGTAAAGCGGTGCGATGATATCTTTAACGATTTGGAAACCTCGCCGGTTCCGAGAATCACAAGGTCATGCTTGGCCTTTTTGATCAAACCGCGTTCGTGAAGAATTTCGGGCGTGATCTCCTCACCGGCCTTAAAATTTTCCTCGATCTTGGCAAGGCTGATCTCGATCCACTGTTTCTTAAAAA
>CAZUEI010000229.1:0-4070 GCA_964618985.1 uncultured Chloracidobacterium sp. | reverse complement strand
TCCCACTGAACAGTAACGCAACCAGCGTAGCGACACCGCTAGCGATGTCGTTGACGCCACCAACCACTTGTCCGACCTTTTGTGCATTTATTGTAAAGCGTTTATGATCGTGATGATCGTCATGCTAAATCGCGTTGGCGGTCATCAGTTCAATTAGCTCTGCGGTGGATTCAGCGTAAACGAGTGTTTGAAGAATCCGTCGAGTGTGAGATGTTCCTTCCACAGCTTTCGACAGGAAACCTGGAGTTCTAAGAAATCGCTTGACGACATTGACGAATGGAAGTCGGCGACCTTTTCACTAATGTGCTTCAGCTCGGACAAATCGATCCACACACAGTACTTTTTCCAATCTACCGCCGGAAGGGGTAGTAAGCAATCGGTATCAACAAAGACTGGTATCCGCCCACAGGCCAACGTTTGATAAAAACGGTATGACCAGTTACCGTACCCCCTTATGCAGAGCGTGTAATCGTTCTCGTAGATATTCGAGAAAAACACATTGGCAGCCTCTTGCCTTTGAGATGTGTTCCCTGAGTTCGGGCCTGTATATTGGTGTCGAATAAC
This sequence comes from uncultured Chloracidobacterium sp., assembly GCA_964618985.1. Lineage (GTDB taxonomy): Bacteria > Acidobacteriota > Blastocatellia > Pyrinomonadales > Pyrinomonadaceae > OLB17. The sequence continues at coordinate 3,506 of CAZUEI010000229.1, read as the reverse complement.
AAAGTTACTGTCGACCATTGGATGTTTCGATAATAGTCTGAGGGCCTTGGCGCGATGCAAAGTCGCCGGTATTATAGGAACGGCTGAGAAATCATAATGACCGTACCGGCTGGCGAGATTCAGTTGTGTTCCTTTTAGAATAGACCATGCCGTTTTCAATCCACCGGCAGCAGCGTAACCGCAAAAACCCACGGACGGCTTCGCACTCTTATTGCGATATTGAACAAATCCGTCATGACGAAAGACCGGATCCGGATCGTCGATAAATACCGGACACGCACGAAAGTCCTTTTCTGCTCGTGACTTGATCGCACCCGGCAGGAATATGACGGCGTTCTCAAAGGGAATCCTGGGAACAAGATCCCCTTTGAACCAAATGATGATCTTCTTTTTTGCCTCGCGCGCTAACTCCGCCAGCTGAATCGCCTCATCCATCTTAGCCTTGCTATTCCATAAATAGTAAGACCAGTGCATCGGCAAAACGAAAATGTCGGCTTCACTCGTATCGTTTGTTATGGCAAAAGGGGAATCGGGATTGGATCGGTTTTCGAAGATCTCGTCCGTACGAAGTCCCATCCAGTGAAACGAAAGGATAGGAGACAGGTTCTTAAGCTGGGGATCGGTCAGAGAAGTGGATTCGGTGAAGATCTTGAACTTACCGGTCATCAGCGTCACGGCTTAAAGTTTAAGGTCAGGCTTTCGAGTCAATTGCCCTGTCTCCGCAGGATCGCGGCTCCAGCGGTTTCTAAAAGCGATCAATCCAAACAACGAACCCAGGCCGTACGACAAATGGAGTATAAGAAAACTTAACGAAACTGCAGCTACCATTGCGGGGCGGCCTTTGGCAGCAAACATCGCAGCTACGAAATTAAATAACAGATACGTTAGGACCAGCACTATGAGTAACCACGCCGCAAGTGACCAGAATAGCGAGAGCACTCCTAACAACAGTAAAGAAATAACGAATCCGAAGGGTACAAATTGGCGATAGCTCATCTGTCGCGGATGGAGCTGCAGCACGCGGATCTTCCAATAGCCATATTGAAAGTATTGACGCCACAAAGATCTGAAAGTACTTCGACTAAAATAGAGTGATCGGATATTAGGCGATAAAAGTATTTTCCCGCCCAATTCACGGATCCGGTAATTGTACTCATCGTCCTGATTTCTAACGAGTTCCTCGTCAAAGGGACCGGCACGTTCGATTATATTTCGCGTGTATCCGGGAAACGCCACTGTATCTGTATACATCTCTCGATCATCGATCGTACGAAAGGCCGAATTACCAACTCCAAAAGTCGAACTCATCGCAAGTGAAATCGCTCTTGAAAGAAATGTTTCGCCAATAGTTTGGATAGGTCCGCCCACGCCGTCGGCTTTTCCCGAGATAAGAAGATCGACGCAGTTTTCAACGTAGGTGTTTTCAATTTCACAATGTCCGTCAATGCGAATGATGATATCACCCGTGGCCTTTTTTAATGCGCGGTTTAGGCCAGATGGGGCGATCAGCTTCGGGTTATCAACGATATGTATTGGAAATTTTGCATTCGCTGCGAGCGCCTCAATTGTCTCACGGCTGTTATCCGTGGACATTCCATCAGCAATAATTACCTCCAAACGATCACTCGGATATGTTTGGCCGAGTACCGCACCTAAGCTTCGTGTGATAAACGGAGCTTCATTTCTCACCGGCATGATGATGGAAACGAGCGGCTTTCGATCACTGTTCATGTCATTTGAGCGCAAGGTGGTTTTCCCGAGCTGGTGTTGACGACGAGGCTTCAAGGGTCATTCTCTCTTCTGGTGACAACTGACAGATTACTGCTCGAAATTTACCTCTGCTTGTTCGTGGGATTTCTGAAACCCGTTCAAAGACAACTGAAACTTTTCCTATCCTGTCGTGGATGCGTTCCGTCAACGTCTCGACCGTGACCGCGTCGAACTTCTCGGCTGGCACATAACGCACTGTCAGCGATGTCAGCGACGTTTGTATTATCTGTGCTTCCCTCATCGGTAAGTGCCCCTTAAATATCGGATCCATTCTGCCTACTCGCCGACCATCCATGGTATATAACAGGTCGTCACTTCGGCCCTCAATCTTTTCGATGAGGGGTAGTTTTTTTCCACAAAGACATACTGTATTAGACAGTTTTCCACCGTCACCGACTCGATATCTGATGAGCGGCATATCAAGGTTGATCAATCCTGTGCAAATAAAATCTTCGGCATCGGACCCATTTTCAGACCGCGCTTCAATGATTCCAGTATCCGGCCACTGGTGTAGAGAGCCGTGTTCGCATTCGCTGGCAGAGGCTACGACTTCTGCCATTCCGTAAGTCTCGCGGACAGGACAGGCGAATGCGCTGCTGATCACCTCACGCTGAAAGTCATAAAGCGGTTCCGCGTTGGTTATAACCACTGCCAACTTTAGATCGTCGCGCTTCAGTTTTATAGCCTCTGCGGCCAGGGTATAGATCGCCGATGGATAACCAAGGATATATTTGATCCTGTATTTAACAAGAGCATCCAAGTAGGCCGGGATCAGATCGGGCGCAAGGTGATAGGAAGAAAGGTATAACTGATTCAGACCGGAATTCCAAACCCAAAATGGCGGCTTCTTCTGTTTCACCGGAGTCACAAGCTGTCCTCCCAGAATTGCCCAACGGTCGTGACGTGTTAATCCGTACCAATGTCTCGATCGAGCTTCAAACAAAGCGTACCATTGCTTAACGGATTCCTTAGAAAACCATAGGTCCAGCGATGTTCCGGTGGTACCGCTGGTATGTTCGTGAAACATCTTTGAAGGAATACAATCGTCAGCGACAAACGACAACGCATTGGCCCGCAAACTCTCTTTTTCCAGGACGGGCCAGTTTTCAAGGTAACTCCACGAGGCCCGATCACCGTTCTTACGCCGTTCGGCCCATTGTTTGCGATAAAAAGGTACATGTGTCGCCGCCCTTTCGAGCAGATGTCCGAGTCGATCAGCCTGCCATTCATTCCATTTCTGTTCACTCCAGGCATCTCGCTCCAGAGCTTCTTCGGCAAGCTTCTCCGTTTGCTTATCGTATCTCCACCAATTAAGGTAGTAACCGCGTAAACTGGCAACCGCCGAGCGCGTTGTCGGAGGTAACCGATGATAAATATTTAATGCGCGGTTCATCTAGCTTGAAGATGTCTCCAGTAATTTGGCATCGATATTTTCCTTTTGTCGTTGATCTAGTACCTCAGCAAATAGTGCCTCCCACATGGGTTGCACATTTGTCCAGGCTGAAAGCTCGGCCAACAGCCGCCCATTTCTTGAGATATTCTCCGACAAATCAGAGTCAACCAGCAGTTCGTTTACAGCATCGGCCATCTCGCGGACATTGCGGTCCTGAACTAACAATCCATTTTCACGATTGATGATCAGGTCACGAAGTCCACCAACATCTGTCGCAACAACGCATAACCCCATCGCACATGCCTCGAGAACCGCTACAGGCATATTGTCTATTATGTTGGTA
>CAZUEI010000228.1:1207-4071 GCA_964618985.1 uncultured Chloracidobacterium sp. | reverse complement strand
TGCCGGCTAACATGTAATGAGCCATGCCTGCCTGCGAACTACCGACTTCAATGGCCCTGCGAAACGCCTGCTCGGCAATGTCTGTTCTGCTGAGCATTAATTGTGTCAGGCCCATGTAGTAATGCCCGCGATATGAAGACGGGTTCAACACAAGAGCATCCATCAGGTATCGTTCCGCTTCGGTATAAGACTTCTTATTAAACAGCGCGCAGCCTAAATTCAGGTTAGCCACCGCCGAAGCTGCATCATGCTTTACCGCAGAACGAAACGCATCGACTGCTCCGGTTAAGTCTGATGTTTTCTCCAGTAACAAACCAAGAAGATTCCATGCAATGGAAAACTGTTGGTGTTCAGACAAAGCGCTTCGCAGGAAGCCGATCGCCTTTGCATCATCTCCTTCAGCGATTGCTGCCTGTGCTTTTTTGAAATATTCAATGGCGGGTTTGGGGACTGCAGCGAGTTTCGCATTGATGACTTCCAGGGCCGCCTGAGTTTCCTGTGAAATTTTTTCCTTAAGATAGATAGGAATGCTAACTGTTTTCCCTCCGCGAAGCCTGATCGTCCTGCTCAAATTGCTGCTGCCGGGATCATCGATCACCACACTTTCATTAACATTCTCAAATAGATCGCCTCCTTCGATCTGGACAGTGTATGAACCGGGGATCAGATTGGTAAATGTAAAAGTTCCATTGCTGTCGGCAATGACGGAAAGATCGTTTGAGGATACATTAAACAGGCGGATCCTCATGCCCATTATTTCGCTGCGTCGTCCGCTAGGTGTGTATATACGCCCCTGGATCGAATGAATACCGCCATTCCCGGTCTGATTGACTTGAGCTCTGATCTCAGACGAAGGAAAGGAAACGACTGCCAGGACGGACAATAAAAACAAAAGTCGGCCAAAACCGGAGGCCAATAATTCCGAAAACACTGTTAATACCTCCTATCGTTACAGTTTTCTTGTTAACTTCCAGTGTATGCTTATTTCGAATGAAATTCAATTAAAAAAAGCTGCCTGAAACTAGTTTCAGGCAGCTTATCCAAATAACAGTGCCGCTCAAAGAGCAACACGTGTCAAATTAAGGTTAGAACGTGAATTTCGCGCCAAAGCGGAAATTCGACGGGAATTGGAAGATCGTGCCAGTGCCGTAAAACGGATTAGGAACCGGCGTGATTCCCGGAGCGCCGCTGTTGATGAGGAAAGTCTCATCTTCGCGAACCGCTCGCTGGTTGTTCATAACGTTGAACCAGTCAGCCGTAAAGCGCAACTCCTTGGTTTCGCCTATCTTCCAGGGATAATATGCTCCCAGATCCAGGTTGTAGGTAGTTGGCGTACGGTTGCTTCCCGTAAGCGGATTGGTTGCCGTTCCGCGCGGGACGCAGCTAAGGCCTGGAATGCAGAACCCTTCGTTGTCGCCATAAAGCGGATGAGGTACCAATGCGTTGAACGGAATACCGGACTGCGCATAGAAGTTGCCCGAGATCAAAAGATTGAACGGGGTCCTATACGAACTGTTAAATTTGAACTGGTGCGGACGGTCGTTGGGAAGGCGGCCGTACAAACCGTTCAACAAGCTCGGAAGGTCGAACAACGATGTGATGTTCGGATCCGACTGGCCGTTGTCATTACGGAACAATCCTTCGTAGTTGCCGATCAGGCTCGAATATACGTACGAAGCGATGAATTGATAGTTGTTCGTAAATCTCTTCGAGGCAGTAAATTCAAGTCCGCGGTAATAACGTCGCGCACGTCCGAAAATGTCGCCGTTTGCGATAATTGCAGCAGCAGCAGCGTCTGCCTCAGCCTGGGTTGCCCCCTGATCGAGAAGACACGCCCTCTGCAGCGACGCTAATGCCGTAACCTGGCTTTCACCGGGATTGAAAAGGAAATAGCAGTTGCCGTCGTCAAACGAACCGTCTTCGATTACCGAACCCTGAGGGCGATAGATGCCTCGGACTCCAAGGGTGACATCTTTGCCGGCCGTAAACTCGACACCTGCGGTCCATTCATTAACCGTCTGCGGCTTCATGCCGTCCGGTCCCGGGCTAGCATGATTGCCGAGGTTGCCGAAGTTCGAGATCGACGTCGCTCCTGACAGGCCACTCATGCGGCTGATGTTCAGATGATAGTCATTCTGGATCTCACCGCCAGACGCGCGGACATTGATGTCCAGCGGGAGCGGTGTTTCGACAAAACGTGCATAGTTAGCAAATATCTTGCCTTTACCCTTGCCCGTAAAATCCCAAATGAAACCAACACGGGGCTGGAACGTGTCCCACAAATTTGTGAGATTGCTGTTCGACAAATAACGAACACCGTTTACTGAGTAGGCTTTCTGCAGATCCCAGCGTCCGCCCAGATTGAACTGGAAGTTCGGCGTGATCTTGAAATCGTCCTGGACATAGAAGCTCTGCGTGTCCGTCTTAGTGTCTCCACCGTGCGTGTTGAGGCTGAAGTTGCGAGCCCGGACAACGTCGAGAAGCAAGAACGGATTCGTCGGATTGATCGAAACGCTTCCGGTTACCGCAGTGGTGACGCCCGCAGGTGCCTGGCCTGCTGCAATAATGGCCTGCACGTTCGCCGTACGCGAAGCACTTGGGCAGGTGATCGTTGTGGTAGATGTGCGAGCACAGATAGCCCAGCGATTTTCAATGCGGTGTGGGCCTGCAGGGTTCTCGCCGGGAGCAAAGTCATAATCTGGCCCGGTTTGACGCGTATCTATGGTGTACATATTACGGTTATACTCGAAGCCATACTTGATCGTGTGACGGCCCCAAATGTTCTGCAATCTAACAGCCCATTCCCAACGGTCACGATCCTGCTCGCTCTTAAGTCCGCCAATTCCAAAACCCTGACGCACAAA
>CAZUEI010000228.1:0-1107 GCA_964618985.1 uncultured Chloracidobacterium sp. | reverse complement strand
GCACCAAAGCCGCTGTTGCCGAAAATATGACCTTCCTGCTTCGTATAGTCGCCGAATGTCGAGAAATTAAACGTGTGGTTATTATTAACGTTCCACGTCAACTTGCCCGCATAGAACGGAGTGGTGATCTCATTCTCAACTGGCACAAGAAAGGTCTGCGTGAGCGAGAAATTCTTGCGGCGCTGAGGGTTAAAAGCCGCAAAGAACGATAATTTATCCTTAACGATTGGACCGCCAATATCAACGCCGGCATCGATCTCAGAAAAGCCGTTCGGAGCAGCGCCGGTGAAAGGGATTGCGGATGATTTAATTTCGCGGACTAGTCCTTCGGTTGTAAAATAACCAAAAACATCGCCGTGAAATTCGTTGCCGCCGCTCTTGGTAATAACGTTGAAGATGCCGCCGGTCGATTTACCATATTCAGCACCGTACGCGCCGGTTTTGATCTCGATCTCCTGAACAAACTCGAACGGAAGATTTGCGCCAGAACCGCCAAAAGCCGGGTCGGTGGCATTTACGCCGTCGAGGATGTAGTTATTCTCCGGTCCGGATGAGCCGGCGACCGAAGGATCGCGGTCACGTCCCGAAGCGTCACGCAAACCCGAACGGGCAACTGTCGGTGCGATCGTATAAAGCGACTGCACCGTGCGTCCTGTCGGGAAATTCGAGAACTGCTCTGACGTAACATTGGTTCCGGTCGTGTTATTGACAGTGTCAATGTCAGAACTGGCTACTACCTCAACCAAGCCGGTCGCGCCGGCTGCTCTCAGTTCAATATTGACAGTTGATGTGGTTGAAAGATTGACAACAACATTATCCTGTTTATAGCCGGCAAAGCCGGAAGCAGCGGCCACTTCGATCGTATATTTGCCCGGCGGGACGGCCTGGAAACGATAGGTGCCATCCGAGTTCGATTTAGCGGTTCTCGAACCTAGCAGGCCGGGGCCGTTGATGGTAAGGTCTGCACCGGCAACCGCAGCACCATTGGTGTCGTTAACAGTTCCGGTGATCTCACCTGTAGTACTGGTTTGGGCCATACTTGCGGTCACGAATAACGAAACCATGGCAAATACGGCCAATGTAAATAATTTAAGATGTTTTTTCATA
>CAZUEI010000227.1:0-4084 GCA_964618985.1 uncultured Chloracidobacterium sp. | reverse complement strand
GCGATCTCGGCGGAGCGTTGCGAGCGGTAATATTTCAAGAGCATTTGCGGAGCGAAGCGCGTGAGGAGCGAGATCACGGCTAGCTTTAGCGATTTGCGGTAGTGGTTTGCAACGCGAAACGCGATCCGAGCCTCGGGAAATTCGCCGTTTAGCAAAAATGCTTTTCCCTGTTCGACGGCTAGGTTGGCTTCGAGGATGGCGAGATGTTTTTCGACGATCGCATTCTGCTCAGCCGTCAAATCAAAATCTCGGGCCACACGCTCAAAAGCGTCATGCTCACGCTCGACGCGGGTGATAGAATCTCCCGAAAGACTGTCCAAACGCTCGCGGTATTTGAGAAGTTGCTTTCGCTGATAGCCGATCTTCGCCCCATTCTTCGCCATCTTAAGCCACAGTATGAAATCATGCGCCCGCACGTTCTCATTTTCGAACATACCAGCGTTGATGATCGCTTTCTTTAGAGCGATAGTGCCCGACGTGATCACGTTGCAGCGAAGGTCGAGTATGCTCTCAAAATTGACGTCGCCAACAGATGGCGCGGTTTCCATGAACGTCCGATGGGCAGAATTCATGCCGAAAAGAAAGGCATCGCAATAGATCATGTCGTAACCCTGGCCTTCGAGGAAAGCAATTTGAGAAGCCAGAAAATCGGGCAGCCAAATGTCGTCGGCGTCGAGAAACGCAATTATCTCGCCCCGCGCATGCTCGATGCCCGTATTGCGAGCAACGCCGGCACCGGTGTTTTGCTGCTTGATGTAAACAACGTCATCGAGATGCGGGCCGATCGCCCGCTCGAACTCTTCGGTGTCGGGCGAGCCGTCGTTAACGACAATTATCTCGTGATCGTGACACGTTTGTCCGATGACCGAATCGAGCGTCTCGCAAATAAATTCTGCCGAGTTAAACGCCGGTATCACGACGGAAATTTTCGGCGGCGTTTCAGAAACATTTCGTCCTCGTTGTATGCGGATATTTTTATTTTGGCGTCTGTTCTCCTGCATTAATATTTAACGCGATTGACGTATCGGTTCCCAATTGGCGTAAGTTTCGCCGCGAAGAAATTTGTAAAATGCAACCACCGAGGCGAGATTCGCAAGGACAAAATAAAGCGGCATCGAGAGCAAGTAAAGGCGCTTTCCGGCTCGTTCTAAAAGCCAGCCGATCAGTGCCATCGAGTAGAACATTATTTGGAACGCAAGTGCTGCGGCATAAAAGGGGGACGAACCGGTAAACACTATGCTCGTGATAAAAAACACCAGCAAAATGAAAGGAACCGCATATCTCAGCACCTTATGCGAGATCAGCTCGATTGCAAAAAAGCCGCTTTTCAACGGATTTAGCATGTCGCGGTTTCGCCAGAGGTCTGTAAATGTCTGTGAGATAACGCGAACCCGCATTCTGAGTTCGTCAGCCGTTCGACGGTTCGTGTGTTCGAAGCAAACGGCTTCGGGGGCAAATACGCTTCGCAGCCCTTTTCGGTAAACGCTCGTACAGATCAGAAAATCCGAGCACGCTTCCGCATACATGGGCTCGTAGGCTGATTTTCTGACAGCATAGAGACAACCCGAAGCACCGATCAGCGAGCAAAAGCGGCTTTCGGCGGTTTTGATGAACGTCTCATAATTCCAATACCTTTGAGCGCCTTTGCCGACATTCGAGCTGTCTTCGTTTACATAGATCAGACGGCCCGCCACACAGCCGACGCTCTCGTCGGCAAAAGCCGGCAGCAGATGCGTGAAAACATCTTTGCGATAAGCGGTCGTCGCGTCGGAAAATAAAACGATCTCGCCGGTTGCAAGCTCGACAGCATTGTTCTGTGTCGCGGTCTTGCCGACGCGGCCTTCTTGTCGAAATAACCTGACGCCTCGCGTCGCAAACTCGCCCACGATTCTGTCTGTCCGGTCGGTCGAGCCGTCAGACGCAACAAGAATTTCGAGTTTATCTGCCGGATAATCGATCTTCAGCGTGTTATCCAGCTTTTCGCGAATGGCGGCTTCTTCGTTAAATGCAGTGATGAGAACTGTCACGCGCGGTTCGATCTTTGAATGTTTTACAGCTTTCGGAAAAAAAACACTCGCCAAATACACGAGCAGAGGATAGCCGACATAAACATACGTCAACAAGGTCACGCACGACCAGAAAAATATCTGTTCCAATGTCGATGTCATGTGGCCTCGGCCAGCCGCCCAAGCGATGGCTGTGTTTTCACTTCCTCCTGTGCTCCATTTTCGATACTGTAAATTCTTCGGAATGCGACAGCATACGCGATCAGATAATAGATAAACCAGTTATATGCCACCGAAGCAAAAAAACTCGATACCATGTAGCCTATTATGCTCGCCTGAAGCCCGATCGCGAGGTAATAAAACCAGTCAAGTTTATCTTTATCAAACAGGGAGCGCTCGATAGCGCTCAGCTTGCGAAACGGGCTGATCATAAATACTAGATAAGCAATAAGGCCAAGAATCCCAAGTTCCGCCGAAACCTGCGTAAATGCGTTATGAGATTGGAGATTTCGAATGCCGACGATCGGAAAATTGCCGATGCCGATGCCCCAGGGATTTCGCGCCGTTACGAGCAGCGAACGTTCGAGCAATTCGCGGCGCTGATCACTTGAACCAACGGAATCAAGCCCAGGTATAAAGATCGATAACATTCGCAGCCCATAATTGCCCGGTGCTGCAAGTATAACGATGCCGCCAATTACAATGGACGCGATGGTGACGTTCAGGCGGTATTTGCGGCCTAGCTTCCACGCGAGGAAAGCGCCACTGATGATCAGGCCGAGAAAGCCGCCGCGCGAATATGTGACCATATTTGCGGCTACGAAAAGCACTGCCATCGCAATGTAAACGAACCGCATGAGCTTGTTTTTGGAGGCAATACCGAGCGTTACTACGAGCGGCGTCATCATCACAAAATGCATCGCCATTTCGTTGGGATTGCCAAACATGCCGCCGACATCGACCGCCACTCGATAATCTTCGACGGAGAATTGGCCCCTCATGTAAAGATCGAGAGCGGAAAAACTCAAATAGACGGCAATACCCAACGAAAGCCACAACATGCCCATGAGCCGCTTTCGGGTGCGGACCACATTGACCAGAACGATAAAAATAATGACGGCCTTGATGTAAGGATCGTTGAATACTTCCCATGCCAATCCCGGATCTTTTGCGATCGGGATCGTCACGAGCGCGATAACCGTCATTGCAAGCAGCGCCTTCACCTCGGTCGAAAGCATCGTCAGATTACCCTCGATCGCAAGCTGACTGGGAACATAAAATGCCAAAGTCGCTATTGCAAAATAAAACGCGGTCGCCGACAAAAACCCCAAGCCAGGAATGATCTCGTATGGCCGAAACAAAACAAGAATCGAAAAAAGATAAAGCCCGATGTACGTGAAAAGATGCCCGTTTCTGACCAGCCAGCGATCGTTGCTCAACAGTTGCCGATCCTTTTCATTTGTTTTTATTTTTTTTGTCCTTTTTTCGTCTGGTTGCTTATATTCAACGGCTTCCGCGCGCTCAAAATCCGCGCTTTGCGCCTCTTCCGTTTTCGAAGGCTCATCGCGCGGATCGGTTTTTCCCTCGTAAGTATAGTTGAGATTTATTAGGTTTTTAGGCTCGGAGGTTGTGGCATCGTTTGCCGCTCCGGATGGCCGCAGCGAAGGCAGGTCGTTTGTAGGCTTGCCGCCGGCCTTAGGCGGCATTGACAGCGGCTTGTGATCTTTTTCTTTTGATCGTTCGATGGACATTGGTCACGCTAAACGTCATACGCCTTGATCTATTTATATCGCGTGGTTATGCCGCAACCTGTTCCCTATCCATCGTGATCATATCGCGCACTTTTCGCTTCAGCGCTTTTTCAAACTGCCTGGCTTCGTTCACGCCGCTGAAAGAAAGCTGCTGCAGGTTGGCCTCGATCCTTTTACGATAATCCGAAACCAGCGAATCCGATACGCCGAGCATCTCGGCAACCTCAAGTTGCGTTCCGCCGTCGGAGATCAGATAGCAGTGCCACAAGACCTTGATCATCCGGTCATACTGTTTTTCTTTGCCGCGAACCGCTTTATTGAGCGTCT
>CAZUEI010000226.1:0-4091 GCA_964618985.1 uncultured Chloracidobacterium sp. | reverse complement strand
CAAGAATAGCCGCGAGCGACTAACGCGAAACCTGTCTCAAGAGTAAAACTGCTAAAATAAACTCCCGCTAAGTGTGGGTGACACCCCCTTGATAGTTCCAAATACTAGTTCAGAAACTTACCTCTATATCAACATAGGCTACCCAAAAAAGCAAATGTGCCAACCCACATACTATATATGGGTCGGCACAAGATGTTGATATTACAATACTTATTCGGCCCTTTGCTTTTGCTGCCAAGTGCGAAAGAGCATAAAACCGACTGCACAGAAAAGAGCAAGGAATGCGAGAACGATGATCAGTTTGATCGCGAACGCCAGAAAACCGACAAATCCAATTAATGCCTTGAGCAGGGCAATGACCAAAGCGATGACCACTAGCAAACTTCCTACAATTGACGCGGCTTTAAAAAACATCACCATAATTCAAAACTCCTCACTAAACATCTCGCCAACTACCTGAACGTGAACGGTTGCCAAAATCCGACGAGACCTTATAGTCGGCTTCACTGTATCGCGTTTGTGCCAGAGAAAAGTTTGCCTGCGGTGTTGCGCCTGACCACTTCGACACCTCTGATTTTGGCCTAAAGATATAACCTCGCAGAACATAAATGCCGAGCCCGATAAGCATCACGGGCAGTATCACGCGTGTCAGAAATCCGCGGTCGATAAATCGATTGAATATAAACCCGACACCCAACACCGTCAATACGATGCCCCAAAGTTTTGGATTACCTGAAAACCTTCTTACCAAAACATCGTCCGCAACATCCGGCGTTAGTCCCGAGCGTATCATCTGTGCCGTCCGCCACGCGTCTAGAGCCGCGAAGCACCACATGCCCATAAACCCAAGCACGAACAGCGGCGTTCCGCTCGTCAAGATCGCCATTTGAAACAACCCGACAAATACAGCAAAATGCACAAGCGCCTTCACGGTCTGACCGTTATATGCAGCTCCAAGCCCCGGACAGATCATCGACAGAAACACCGCGATCACCGGCGAAGTGCGTTTTCGCACAAAAGGCACGTGATTCGTCCGGCTTTGCTGTCGCAGAAGATCGACGCCCTGCACGATGCAGTCCTGGCAATACGGAAAACCCTTGATGCGATGATCGCAGGCCGGGCACAGAGCCCGTCCACAGCCGTTACAGCTTACAACAGCGGCATTATGGCTGTGATAGGCACAATTCATTATTTCTTACCCTCGTTCTCTATAAATTGAGTGCCCGTCACAGGGTCTTGTTTCGGAGCGGGTTCCAACTGATTCGGCTTGCCGTTCCATGCGTCGGCGCTTTGCTGATATGTCTGTTCGGCAAGATCAACGCCCGTTGTGAAAACACCTGCCAATGTGCCGTCCGCCGAAACCGTTTGGCTAAACACCAAAAACGCAAAAAGAAACATCACCGCAACCGGTGCAAGCTGCGGAACGCCGATAGGGAATCCAAGTCCGCGTATCCATTCGCCGGCTCGCGCGGCCCACGAGGCTTTCACCTCTTGTGCTTTGGCCGTGCCAAGCGTCAAGTTGAGTATCCGCACATGCAAGCCGGCCGGAACGGCCAATTCTTCCATCTTGTATGTATAACATGCCGCTATCGAACGCACGACCATCCCCGGCAGGTCCTCGCACGTCGTACACAAAGCCGCGTGGCGTTCCCAGCGATGGAACGAGGCCGCGGGCAAAAATCCGTCGAGGTAATCTGTGAGATAGCCCTCAAAATCCTCGCACGACATCGCCGTCTGCGGCATCGTCATCGAAAGCACGCGTGCCTCAAGCCGCGTCACCGACGCCGTCGGAGCCGATATATTGCGGCAGACTTCCAAAGATTCTTTTACGTCGTTTAGCAGTGCATGGCACAGCGGGCAGCTAAGGGCGTGAGCGGCGACTGCCTTGTGAGGGGCGTTGTCGAGTGTCTTGTCGAGATAATCGGTCAACAATTCTTCAAACGTCGAACAATTCACTATATTTTGCTGCTCCTTTTTCATATTTATTTTTACCGCTGAGACGCTGAGACGCGGAGTAAAAGCAATTCAAACCATTGAATAATCAATTGAAATATCATTTCGACGATCATCTTAATTCTCTGCGTCTTCGCGTCTCCGCGGTTAAGTTCCCCTTAAATAGTAACAACTCTCATCCGTCTCAAGATCTTTGCCAGCTCGATGCGTCCACGATTGATGCGCGATTTAACGGTGCCTTCGGGAATTTTCAAAACATCAACGATCTCCTGATAGGTCAATTCCTCGATGTCACGCAGAATGACGCACGTTTTCAAGTCTTCCGGCAGTTTATCGATGCCTTCCTGCACCTGCGACGCCAGCTCCTTCCGCTCCATTTCCTTGTGTGCCGAAGTCCCGGCTGCGCGAAGGTGGTACGAATGATCGTCAACCGCGTCGGCCATCGAATTCTGCGGATTGCGTTGGCGGTGCCGGTAATCGTCGATTATCAAATTGCGTGCGAGCCGCATGAGCCAGTTGGAAAGGTCGCCCTGCTTCGGGTCATACTGTTCGAGCGTTTTATAAATGCGGATAAAAACGTCCTGCGTGAGGTCCTCGGCCGCATCGACGCTCGAAGTAAAACGGTAAGCGAGATTGAATATCCGGCGTGAATACGCAGATACAATATCCTCCCACGCCGCGCCGTCCCCTGCCCGAGCACGCCTGACGAGTTCCGCACCATTTATTTCGGTCACAGCCTTTAATGCTTCCAAAAACGTAATCTCCCGAAACCGTTACTGCCTCTTGCCAAAAAGCAACAAAGCACGAACCCTCGCCTTGTCAACAATTGGTTACGACTGGCAAAAAACAAAAGTTCCAAGAAAAAGATAGCAGATTTTTCACCTTTTTTGCTGAAACTATTTGCCCTGACGGGAAAGCCTGCTCCGCCGATTTTACGAGGTATAGCCAGTCTTTGGGCCGTGCCCGTCGATGTGCGGTTACTTCTTTCGCGTCTCAAAAATCTTAGCGTCTTCCAAGTAAATTCTAAGGATGATCAGATTAGATCGATTTGGATTGGGTTGAATCGAAGTAACAATGCCGGAGAACGAGACGGCCGAACCAATTGAACGACTGAGTTTTGGGTCATCCTTAAATTTGTAGTACTCAAAAGCGAGAATGGTTGTCCCTGCCTTGTTGGTCGCGGGAATAAGCAGTGACTTCTTATCTTTGTTGTCAGCGCAGATGGAATTCAGGTTGCTGCCACCGCACGTTTCTCGGACCGTTCGAAAGGGAATGACGAGTTCGGTGCCAACGAATGGCTTCACTACATTTTCTAGTTCGTCATAGGTCATCTTGTCTGCCAGAACGCGCCCCGCAGCAGAATAAAGGAACATATAGCGAATTTTCGCGAGGTCTTTGTCGCTATTTTCTGTCTTTATTCGTTCGATCAGAGAACCGGATAGGCGGTATGCAGAATCCCAATCCTCGGTCGAGAGGGCAATGAGGAGTGAATTCCATTGCTCTTCCGTCGAACTCGGTTTCTGAGCAAGCGCCGGAATACTGAAAAGGCACGCGACCAGCGCGACAAGCGTCCACCGGGTAATATTTTTTTTCATGTTATAAGCATAACAAAAACTACTGAAGACTCGCGAATGTTTTGGCGGTGACCTCTTTTTCGTCGAGGTCTTGTGTGAAGAGTTGATCGACGGTCAGGTGTTCGGTTTCGAGCAGGTATTTGACCATTCCATTTAGATTTTCGGTCGAAATACGGTATCTTTATGTCTTTGCTGCCTTTCGCGTGTGACTGTATAGGCAGTATGGATATTCTATTGAGAGACGAAAAGGAGCCGTCCGCACTGTCGGGCATGACTGGTTTGCGTAAATATCTAAAATTCATCGTCCTTTTCCTGATAATGGTTGTCATCCTATATTTTTTTGGGAGGAACCTGGATTGGGCAGAGGTGCGATCTGGCTTGGCGAAGGCGGATAAGTTTTATCTGACTTTGGCTTTTGTTGGTATATGCATTGGCTATTTTATCCGCGCCGTGCGTTGGCAGGTTCTGCTCAAACCGATAACTAAGTCACGTCTCCACGACCTTTTTGCGACGACGACAGTTGGCTTTGCGGCCATTTTGATAGTTGTCCGTGCCGGCGAGATC
>CAZUEI010000225.1:0-4095 GCA_964618985.1 uncultured Chloracidobacterium sp. | reverse complement strand
CTGTCGGGATACCTGACGACAGCAGGCGGCGAGGAGATCGTGGTATCGATCATGGTCAACGGCGTCGCCGAGCCACGAACGAGAACCTCGCTGATCGACGACATCGTCGTTCAACTAGCCAACTTTAACGGAAAGATTGATGAAAGTGGAAAAGGAGAAAAGTGAAAATGTGAAAAAGTTTGGTTGTATAAACTATCAGTCTACTTTTTCACTTTTACCCTTTTTCACTTTTTCACTTTTGAGTTACCAACGGTCGCCGCCGCCGTAGCTTTCGCCACCGCCGTAGTCGCCGCGGCCGCCGCCACTG
This sequence comes from uncultured Chloracidobacterium sp., assembly GCA_964618985.1. Classification (GTDB taxonomy): domain Bacteria; phylum Acidobacteriota; class Blastocatellia; order Pyrinomonadales; family Pyrinomonadaceae; genus OLB17. The sequence continues at coordinate 3,788 of CAZUEI010000225.1, read as the reverse complement.
CTTGCGTAATTGCCGCGGCTGCCGCCTCTTGGGCGCTCCTCACGCGGACGGGCTTCATTGACGACCATGTTGCGGCCGTCGTATTCCTGGCCGTTGAATTGCGAGATCGCCGCCGTAGCTGCGTCTTCTGAGGCCATTTCGACAAACCCAAAGCCACGCGAACGGCCTGTTTCACGATCAAAAACGACATTTGCCGACTCGACCGGACCGGCCGCGCCAAAATATTCCTGCAGATCTTCGCTTGTCACGCGAAATGACAGGTTACCGACATATAATTTGTTTCCCATTTCCTCTATCCCTGAATTCTAGCGAAGCAAAACGGCAGGAAAAACTGGAAGCACCTTCCTAAAAGCGACGGATCCCACACTAAAAAATACCTGCTTCAAAGCCTATTGACGAACTCTCAAAACCGAACCGAAAAACGTCGCAATAATTGCCGGACGGACGTATCAAACAAGATACCGGCGAGAGTGAAAACTTTTGGAATTATGCCTGTTTTTTAGAACAATGGCAAGGCGGAATTTACCACAGAGAACACAGACGCCACAGAGATAGTTTGGACTATTTTATTTCTCTGTGTTCTCTGTGTCCTCTGTGGTGAAATTTTTTAGGACCGTAAGAAGCTTCTCGTGGATCCCGCCAAAACCGCCGTTTGACATAACGGCTACAACATCACCGTCCCGCATTTCGGGAGCGAGATGTTCGACAATTGCGTCGGCATCGGCAAATGTTGCGGCGAATTTTCCTGACGAAGCGATGTCCGCAACGAGTTTCTCGACGTCGAGCAGCGTGTCGCCAAATCGCTTTGCGTCCTCAGGATTAAAGACGCCGGCAATGACGACCTGATCGGCGTGTTCAAAAGCTCTTTTATACTGTTCTTCAAAGATAGACAGACGCGAAGAACGTGAACGCGGCTCGAAGACGGCGATCAGGCGATTGTCGGTATATCTTTGTCTCAACGCCTTTAGTGTTTCGTCAACCGCGGTGGGATGATGTGCAAAATCGTCGATCACCGTCACGCCTCGCTCAACACCGCGGACTTCCATACGGCGTTTTACTGATTCAAACGTATCGAATCCCTGCTGCATTTTCTCTTGCGAAATGCCCCAAGCGTCTGCAGCGATAATGACGGCGAGCGCATTGCGGACATTGAATTCGCCGATCATTTTTGTCGTAAATTCTCCCCACAATGAGCCTTCACAATAAACTTTGAATTTCGTCCCGCTGCCGGCGAATTCGAGATCGCGTGCCTGCCATTTTGCGTCCGGCGAAAGGCCAAACGTTTCGACAGTCGTGTAAAGTTTGCCTTCCATCGACGCGAGCACTTCGCCGACGACGGGCGAATCAATGCCGCAGATCAGGCGGCCGTTGCCGGGGACGAGGTTCATCAGCCGCGAAAATTGCCACTTGATCGCGTCGAGGTCTTTGTAAATGTCGGCGTGGTCGAATTCGATATTGTTAACGATCGCGATCTCGGGCAAATACGACATGAATTTCGGCTTCTTATCGAAAAATGCTGTGTCGTATTCGTCGCCTTCGATGACAAAATAATTGCTGTCGGTAACGCGAAAACTTTGCCCAAAATTCTGCACGACGCCGCCGACAAGAAATGTCGGATCGAGCCCGCCGACTTCGGAGACCCACGCCGCGATGCTTGTCGTCGTCGTTTTGCCGTGCGTTCCGGCGACGACCATAGAGCGTCTTCCGCGAATGAATTCTTCCCTTACGGTCTCGGCTTGCGAGCGGTATTCCAGCTTGCGGTTCAAAACTTCTTCGAGCTCAGGATTGCCGCGCATGATCGTATTTCCGACGACCGTGATGTCACGCACGAGGTCTGTGTTCTCGGCCTTGTAGCCCTGCATTATCTCGATGCCGAGAGCCTCAAGCTGTGTGGACATCGGCGGATAGACGTTCTGGTCCGAGCCGGTGATCTTGTGGCCACGTGCCTGCAGCATCCCGGCCAGCGAAGCCATCGCCGTGCCGCATATTCCGATCAAGTGATAGTGCATATTTACGATCAAGCCACCGAACGCGGCCTGGAAACATCTTAGTTTAATGTAGCCGTTGATATCGGTGAAGTTTCCAACTCATTTTTTTGTGCTTATGAGACCACAAACATTCATTTCCCTGTTTCTCAGCCTCGTGTTTATCCTCCAGCCCATTGCAAGTGCGGCAATGGAGACGGATCAATTCAATTTATCTCATGTCCCGCTTGTTGATATTGGTGACGAGGTTTCGAAATATGTTGAAGAGAATCTGTTCAGCGCCATAGCAAAGGTAAATACTGAGATTGCCGTTCATCAGGCATGCATCGAAGCCACGGCTGTGAAGAGATCAGGCTGTGACTCGCCGGAAAAAGAAAACAAGAAGCTTGCGTACCTGCGGTCAACTGATGCAATCGCAAGGGAGCTTTACAAGCTGCTTGGTGAGGGAAACATCTTTGTTTCAAAGATCGGCAAATGGATGATTTCTCATGAGTTTAGTGGTTCGCCCTCGCGCTACAAAACGAGCTATCTTCACTCAATTTATATTGCGGCTCCGATAGATTATGCGACGATCAGCCCGACGGTCAGGCTTTTTGGCGTTGAATTTGGCACCGACAAGCTAGATCATTTTTTCCAGCAGGGCTACAAATATTACAAGATCTACAAAAAAGCTGTCGCCAAAGGAGCGACCGCCGAACAAGCAACCACAAAAGCTATTAAATGGGGCAAAATGACCGAGCGGACATATTTTGGCCTGCTGGTTTCTGGAGTGTATTCAAACGCCGATCTCTATGCCAACTACGCCGGAATGAGGTTCTATCAAGGGCTGACCGAACCGATCTCGATAGGCGATAAAACGCTTCCTTCACCGCTTGTTTTGAAAGACGGCGTTTGGACTATTGATGTTCAAGGTTTACGCAAAAACCTGCTCAAACCCTTTATCACCGACCATTTAAATGAAGCCCTCAATCCGTCCGGCTACGCGTTCACGATCTTCAGGTCCGTTCGCCACGCCGTTAAAAAATACGGCTGCCCCGATTGGCTAAGCGCTTTGCCCAATACAACGAAAGCCGACCTTGATTCAAGATCGGCTTCACTTGAAAAGTGGAACGGCGAAGATTACGGCTTTACGAGAAAAGGAAAGTCTGTATCAATAGCCGCGTGCTTTGATAATAACTAGCTTCCGAGTAATTCTCTGACGAGTGCGTCAGCGTCGTAAACTTTTCTTAGAACTTCGACGATGCCGGCCGAATGAACACCAACCGCTCGCGAGCCTTGGTTGTCTTCGATATACCAATAGCGGTTTGAGAGTTTTTGGTTGTTGCTGTCGAAATTGAGGCCGACGACCTCGCCCTTACGGTTGATGACGGGCGAGCCGCTGTTACCGCCGATCGTGTCGGCGGTGTAAACGAAATTGAGCGGTGTTGAAAGGTCTATTTTGTCACGGCTTGCTTTTAGGCTCGGCGGGAGGTTGAACGGCGATGCGTCGTCGAAGCTCAACGCGCGGTCGTACAGGCCGAAGAATGTCGTCTTGTAGGGCACGAGCGTCGTGTCTTCTTCATAGCCTTTCACGACACCGTATTCGATGCGAAGCTGTAAATTCGCGTCCGGCGGCATTGTCCTGCCATAAACGGCAAAACGCGCGGAGGCGATCTTAGTACCGTTTGCTGTATCGACATTGAGAATGTTCTTTTCATTCCATTCGCGAAGTTCACGGATAATGGGATCGACACGTTGAGCGAGGGCGAGCATGGGATCTACGTACGGTTCAAGACCGGAGCCGTTGCCTTTGACAAAGGTCTC
>CAZUEI010000224.1:0-4098 GCA_964618985.1 uncultured Chloracidobacterium sp. | reverse complement strand
AAATAGACCGGCTGGTTCGCGTCTTGAATGTGTCGGATGAGCTTGAGGATCAACTCGATTCTATGCAGGTCGCGATAGCGGGAAATCTGACGTTTGACGGCACGCTTACGGGCAACTTGTCTGACCCTACGGTTAATGGAAAAGCGTCGATAGATTCTGTCTCGCTGCGCGGGCGAGAGGCCGGCAGTGTTGCGGCTGACATTTCGGTGTCGCCGACTGAAGTAAATTTTACGAATGGCAAGCTGCAGGATCGAAGCGGCGGAAGCGCGTTATTCACAGTCAATATTCCGAGACCAGCCAACAACAACATCGCGGTAAAGGCGACGCTTACAAATGTAAACGCAGGTAATTTGCTTGCGGCTTTGCCGATAGATCTGCCGGAGAGAATACGAGATCTTGACGGCCAGACATCGGGCAGCGTCGATATAAGCGGATTACCGAACGAGTCGAAGGGAGAGATCGATCTCGCTGCCGCAAAAGGAGTCATTGCCGGACAGGCGTTTGATAATTTGAATGTCAAAGCAGTTTTCAGCGGCACGAAAATCGATCTGCAGCGGGGCGAGATGCAGATCGGCTCCGGGCGGCTTACGGCAAATGGAAGTTACGACCGGACGTCGTCAGACTTCATCGCCGATCTGACCGGTAAAGGCGTTCCGCTTCCGCTCGTGCTTGCTCTTTTGCCAAAAAATGCCGCTATACCAGATGTTCGCGGCGATGTTGATTTCACCGCAAAAGCGATCGGCTCTTACGACCGGCCATCAACATACAGCGTCAATTTTAGCGGCACCGCGCCGAACGTGATCGTCAACGAAGCATCGCTCGGCAATGTCGCTTTTAAGGGACAGACTGTCAACCAAATGTTGACCGCCGATCTGACGGCGAGCCTCGACGGACGCCCTCAGACGGTCAATGCCTCAATAAATTTAGCTGACGATAATATGCCGTTCACCGCCTCGACGGAATTCAATCAAAGCCCTATCGCGCCTTTCATCGCATTTATCCCGCAGCTGAAAGGTCTGCCGATCACCGGAACCGGCACCGGACGGATAGATTTTGGCGGCAATCTGGCAGGGCTTGCCGATAAAGGTGTTCGCGTTTATTCCGCAGCAAACCTGAGCGGCACGGCGCAGTTTTCGCAGCTTGCACTACAGATACAAAACACGCCGCTTTCTGCGTCCGAGCCGATCCTTATACGGTTCAACGCGAGAGAGATCAATTTTGAACAGGCTCGATTTTCGGGCGGCGGATCGAATATGACGATCGCCGGAACCAAGGCTCTTACCGACAATGGTATTAACAATCTCTCGATCGACGGCCGAGTAAATCTGACGCTGCTCAATTTGCTTACAGAAGATACATTTTTTGCCGGTTTTGCTGACGCGTCAGTCAGGTTCCTCGGGCCGAATACGACCGCGCGTTTGTCAGGAACCGCAAACATCGTCAACGGTTCGGTGGCGACGCTGCTTGGCTCTGACCGTTTTACGGTTGACCGGTTGAAGGCTCGCGTGATCTTTACGTCAAACCAGGTGGAGATCGAAGAAGCGACCGGTTACCTTGGCGGAGGCAAATTTACCGGCAGCGGCGGCGGCATTATTGACGGGCTTGCGGTGCAGGCTTTTCGATTTTCTTTGGACGGAAATAACGTGACGGTTCCGCTGCCAAGAGATTTTGTCACGACCGGTGATGCACAACTTGAGATCACCGGCGTTCGCGAAAACCCGGTGCAGAATTTGCAATTAACGATCGGCGGGCGCGTTCTTGCCCGCCGCAGCATTTATTCAAAAGACATTGACCTCGCCAATTTGGTCAGCGGACGGCGCGATCCAATTTTGTCCTCGGGCGGCGGCACGCTGACAGTGCCGCGATTCGATCTCGTTATCGAAGGCCGGGACGCGCTGATAGTAAAAAATAATATCGCTGATCTGACTGCGTCCGTTTCGCTCGTTTTGACCGGCGACGCCAACAATCCGCGCCTTTCGGGACGCATAACGGCAAATGGCGGGACAATACTTTTCCGAAAGGACAGATACCAAGTGCAAAGGGGAGTGCTTGAGTTTCCGCCGGACACAGCCATTGATCCAAATCTACAACTTCAGGCCGAAACCGAGATAGCTGGCTACCAAGTATTTGTTAACTACAACGGGTCATTGACAGAAACAGAACTTGCGACGTTGACAGTCCGTTCGAGCCCGGCTTTGCCGCAGGCAGATGTCGTTTCGCTCATCACAACAGGTAACCTGACAAACACCGCAGGTGGCATACCGACTTTGGCGCAAACCGGCATCAGCACGGCAGCCGAAATCTTGACTGACACGATCATCAATAATCCGGCCAGAAAAGCGACTGACAAGCTGTTCGGCCTGAATGTTTTTGAGATCGACCCGATCGTTTCTGGGCAAGATCTGGCGAATCCCTCGGCCCGGCTCACGGTCGGAAGACAGATCAACAATAAGCTGCGCGTGACGTATTCTACAAATTTGTCGCAGGATCAAAATCAGGTTCTGGCATTCGAATATCGAGTGTCCAACAAACTATCTTTCGTGGCCAGATATGAGCATCGCGAATTGAGCAACGTGACGCGAACCCGCGATAATTTTAGCTTTGAAGTTCGATTCCGCAGGAGATTTTAGCCACAGCAAGATATCTAATGCACACAGGGATCAAAACAGAAAGACGAGACGCAGCAGTTTGCATTCTGCATGTTTTCTCACGAGCGGCTGCTATTTTTTCACTGATCTTCTTACTTGTCTCCGTTGGATTTTCGCAAAACAAATACGACAATCGCCAGATCGTAAAAGTCGACGTCAGTCTAGGAGAAAACGACAACAATCCTCAACTTGTCGAAGAATTCCGGCTAACCGCGCGCGACGAGGTCGGCACGACCTACTCGGCGGCGCGCATCAGGGACGCAATTGAGGCGTTATACAGAACAAAAAAAGTCGAGACGATCACGGTCGCGGCAAATTTGGATGCGGCTGGAAATGTCAATCTAGTTTTTAATATAAAACGAAAAACGCAGGCTCAAAAAGTTTCGATAATTGTCGGAGAAATTATCGGCGACAAGGTGACTGAACAGGAACTGCTCTTTAAGCTCAATATCCTTCAACCCGGCACCGCCATTACCGAGCAGACGCTTCGCAACAGCGCTGACGAGATACTCGATTACTTACGCGAGCGTGGGTTTTACAAATCGGAGGTTACATACGAACGTCGTCCGCTGCAAAACCAGATCGACGTTGGCGTAACTTTTAGAGTCATGCCGAACGTCCAGGCAAAGATCAGCGATTTCGTTGTCCAGATCGAGGGCTATAATAAGCCGCTGCCGGAACGTTTCTTAAAACTTCAAAAAGGCGAGGTTTACTCACGAGAGAGATTGTTGTCCGATGTCAAAAGAGTTCGCGACCTGATCAAAAAGGACAAATTTTTTGCTCCGCAGCTTGATGACCCAAAAGTTACTTATGACAGCGACGCCAACACGATCTCGATCTTGCTAGCGGGCAAGGCCGGGCCGACAGTCGATGTTTTGGTCGATTCCCCAAAAGGCAAGAACAGCGGCAGCACATCTCTGCTGCCGATAAAACGCGATGGGACACTAGATTTTTCAGCTATAGTCGAAGGCGAGAGGCGTCTCGAAAACAACTATCAGGAAAAGGGTTATTTTTTTGCAAGTGTAACGCCGGTCTGCTCGTCCACGCCGCCGCTCGCCGACACCGAAAACAAACCGATAGCAAACGAAACCGAGTTTCTATGCTCGTTTCTCGGCGGCGAGGATCTTACCGGCCGCACGGTGCAGGTAAAATACAGCGTCGATCTAGGCCGCAGGTTTACGCTTACAAAACTGCAGATCAAAGGCACCGACAAACTGACGATCGAGGATGTCCGGACGGTTTTGACCTCGCAGGAAGCAAATCTTCTCGGCATAATTCCCGTCCTCGGCTATGGCCGCGGATATACGAGCGCTGCGATCCTTGAGGACGATGCGGCGACCATCAAATCGCTGATGTCGGAACTCGGTTACCGCGACGCGCAGGTCAATGTCAATCAGGGAGCCTCGTTAAATGGCGACGATTTTATTATCACGTTCGTGGTTGACGAGGG
>CAZUEI010000223.1:3030-4100 GCA_964618985.1 uncultured Chloracidobacterium sp. | reverse complement strand
TGATCTTATTATGCCGTCCTTTCCGGTCACGATTATCAGGCCCCTGAAATCAAAATTACCCCTGAGAGTCAGCTGACCGGTAACGATCAGGATGCCTCCGCCGTTTCCTGAAAACTGGACGTCCCCGTCACAGAACGTGATTCCCTGGCCGGTTACGTTGCTTCCAAAATCGGGGGGAGTAACTCCACTCGCATAAAACCGGCCCGACGAGGCCGCAATTGTTGACATAGACCGTATAAGGCTGTCAAGCGCCGCAGGGCTGCTGAGAAAATCGGGATTTTCAGCCGATATGTCCGCCGGAGAGCCTATGACAGTTCCGTTGAAAGGATGAGGCGGCTGGCCGTCCACTGATTCTTCCACGACGCTGAGATTCTGCTGGTTTGTCGTGCCGATCGGAGGGATAATGTCGGTGGACGCAGTGTCATCACCGGAGTAAACCACAACGGCGGACGATCCCGGATTGAAATTAAAAGTTGTCGGCGGGCTGGCCGTAGAAGGCGGGCCGACCAGTGTAAGCGTCGCCGGAGCACGAAGCCCAGAAAACATATCCTTTTGAATTATGGCCTCGAGCCGTTTTGTCGAGCCACGCGGTCCGTAGCCCGTAGATGTAAGCAAAAGACGCGTCGGTTCCGGCGAGGTGATCGTCGCCGTGATCATGTTGTCCGTTCCCGCTGCGCTTCCGCTCAATTGAGCCTCGTAGCCATATCTCTGCGGCGGCCCCATTATTGTCTGGTTGACGGGTGAACCCCATGCAAACCCGAGCGTCATCATACTGCCGACCAAATGAAAAGTTTGGGCGTCGAAAATGATCAGTGGAGGGGTGGCGGCTGCACTGTTCGTTTCGATCCAGCCGCGAATGACGCGCGTAGCCGCATAAGGTCTTGTCATCCTGACGATTATCTCGAACCGGTTAAAACTTGGTATCAATGCGCCGGTGCCTGTGACAGTTACCTTGAAATAGCCAAAATTCGTAGCCGTTGCGCCCCCGGCCACATTCAGGTCGTTTACCGTCACAGGATAATATTTGATCACAATCCGGTTCGCCCCTGTTCCATAGGTCTTTTGAGTAA
>CAZUEI010000223.1:0-2930 GCA_964618985.1 uncultured Chloracidobacterium sp. | reverse complement strand
TTTCAGCGCCTTTACATAATCTATTTTGTTCGCCACGTCGGTCGCCGGTTTTGACGCGTCGAGCAGCGGATTAGGTACGGTATTACCGCGCAGTACGTTTATAGCGGACTGGATTCCGCTCTCTGCGGCGTTATAGGCTTGCTGTTCGGTGGTTGCGTCTGTTACGTTTTGGGCGTTGAGCGACGACTCGAGGAGCAAACTGGCGCTTGCGATCAAAAGCAAAAATGTGATGAGCAATGCCATCACCAATGCTGCTCCGCGTTCGTTGCTGCGGTCCTTTATTTTCCCTGCCGGTATTTTAATTGACATATAACCTCTCTAAAATGACTCTTTAATACTGGTTCAACATGTACTTTGAATTTCTCAGCGTCACGTCGGACGTAAAAGTGATATTTGACGGATTTGGCTGGCCGTAAACAGGGTCCAGGATGACCATGACGGTTATTCGGACAAGGCCGGTATCGTTCGTGGGCGTCGAGACCTGTGTCCCTGCGGAGTTTGCGCCAACGTAATCAAAATATTGAAACGACACGTTACTTACCCGATTAACGATCGATGAGGTGGTAGGCGTGTCGTTCGGATCGTAACGGAGGATCGATTGAGTAGCGGCGTCGTAAAAGAAGGTAATATCTTCGCCTGGATCAAGCGTTGCCAAAACGGTCGAGCCTGTTGGAGCAGAGCGCGGGCCAACATTGTTAAAGTTAGATCTAATGTGTATCTGATTTGCCCTCGAGTCGGCTGCGATGAGGCCGTTGCTGGCCATCATCGGGTCGCCGGGAGTCGAAAGTCCGAATCCGGCATTTGCAATTTCGCGCGACAGAACATTCAAAGCCGCCTGAGCCGATGTCAGGGCATCCGTGCGCTGCCTTTCGCGGGCGCGGACGCTGAGCGATCTAGAAAGCAGTGTTGACACGATTCCCATAAGAATGAGCATCAACACCATCGCGATCATCAGCTCCAATAACGAAAAGCCGCGCTCATTAGTCTTTTTTATCGTTCTTTTTTTAATCATCGACTTTTAATTACCGCGAGTGCGTCTGAGAACTGCAGTTGCCGGAACCGCCAACTGCCATCCGGGACTTGGCGAGGCGAGAGTTACCGTCGCGGTTATTTCCTTTAGCGTTGTGGTAGGGGTGGTTGTTTCGTCCTGAATGCCAGCGGTGAACGGGTCGTTATCGACCGCGATCTGCACCCTGAATGAGTTTGTGCCGGCCGTTGTCGTAAAATTCTGTAAGCCGCCTCTCAGATCAGATCCCGCAACATTGCTGGTAATGGTCGGGGTAAACTTTGCCGCACGCAATTGCTCAACTTGCTGCTGAAGAACCGCCAGGGTCTGTGACCGGGCATTGTTGCCGGCGTTATAATTGACTACATAAGTAAACGAAAACACGACACCAAGCAGGGCGACCAAAATGATCACCAGCGCGCAAGCAACCTCGATGAGAGAAAAACCCGCCTCATTGGATCGTCCGCAATTAGGTTGAGTTGATTGGCATGTGTTTTCCATATTTCCTATATCAGCAGATAAGTTAAGTAATGTGGTTGCCATATTTTAATTTCCGTAATTCAATTTTCTACCCGGCAGTGTTACTGGCATTTTCCGTTCTGCCTGATCCACCTGGGGGCCTGACAAACACAGGGAGGAGGCCTTTCTCCGTAAGCACAGGCAACCGGACTCGGTGACGGATTGGCAGTCGGAGCAACCGTTGGGCTGGAAACAGGAGTCGCAGTCGCTACTGGCGATGAAACCGGCGTCCCCGTTGACACTGGTGTAGGCGTTGATGTTGATGTTGAGGTCGCAGTTGCAGTCGCAGTTGCCGACGGTGATGAATTGGGCGACTGCGTAGGCGATGGCGTTGGCGTTCCCGATGGCGATGCCGTTGGCGAGGCGGCCGGATCCGTCCAGACAGCGAGCAAGGGATTGACGGCCGTAGTGCTGGTGACGGTCGTAACAGACGGAGCCGCAAACGTTGGCAGCACGTCTCCACCGCCCATCATTATCACTGTGCCGGTAGGCGATACGTAAATCTTATTGGCGTTCTGATTATCGGCTGTGGCTACCGTGCAGGAACCGTTGCAGAAATAGAATATCGGAGATATGACCGGCGGAGTTGTGCCGTTCGTGACGGTTATTTCCCCGCGGGCATCAAAACTTATGGTTATCGGGAATACAAAATTGGTCCCCGTGATCCTGACGTTGCTGCGGTTGCCAAAGTCAACCGTTAAGGTTTCACCCGGAGTGTCAAGCCTTCCATTTTGATTGCGATCTACTGTATAACTAAACGACGTCGCGCTCAGTATCGTTACCCTCGACTGTTCAGCCGAGTTCGACGGACGGCGCTTGACCGAGTCAAAGCGGGCTCGCTCAAGGCTGACCTTGAATTCGCGCGCGATATTCTGACGAGTCAGATTCTTGTCCGATTGTCCAAATTGAGAGGCCGCAACGACAAACAATATCGAACCGATCGTCAACACAATTAAAACTTCCGTCAACGAGGCTCCCTTTTGGTAAAATCGTTTACGTTCCTGCATTTTTAAAACCCTCCAGAAAGCCCAGCTACTAGTAACCCTTTCGGGCAATCGCATAAAGAGTTTAACAGGATTGAACAACAATATCAAGAAATTTTATCATTGTTAAATATTAAATATATGTGTTTATAATTATACTATTGTGTTATTAAGTACAAACAATGTATAATATTTTGGAAGGAGTTTAACATTCCTTCTTTTATTTATCTGGTTACATCCGTAACAAATTTTTGAAAGCAATAGACGGTGTAAACGGCTCCATAGGAAATGTATGAAATATAAGCACAGATCTGCTAACAGATCCGAAACGGGGGCTTCCATTGTTGAGATCGTTATCGCACTGGTGATCATTGCCGTTCTTTCGGCGATCTCATTACCTTATATAGCCAATTACAAGAAAC